>CANHOE010000226.1 GCA_947462175.1 Burkholderiales bacterium
CACGCCCAGGTCCAGCAGCAGGCCGTCGATGCGCGTGACTCCGGCCGCAGCCAAGGTAGGCACGAGCTGGCCGAAGCTGGTGTGGTGGATCGAGAAGCGCGGGTCGGCCAGTTCAGGATCGGCAGCGGCGGCCGCAACCGCCTGCGGGTCACGGTCGATGGCGATCACGCGGGCATGTTCGCCGAGGCGTTGCAACAAGGCCCGTGTATGGCCGCCGCGGCCGAAGGTGCCGTCAACGTAGATGCCGTTCAGCACCCCATCGGCCTCGTCGGAAACATCACCCAGCAAGGCATCGACGGCCTCGCCCAGCAAGACGGTGATGTGCGCGGTGGGGAGCACGGGGGCGGTCATAGACGCCCCGTTCAGAAGGTGAAGCCCTTGAGCGAGTCCGGCATTTCGCCTTGGACCACCTCAGCCTCGTGGGCGGCATGCTGCGCGGCATCCCACAGCTCCAAGTGGTTGCCCATGCCGATCAGCATCACATCGCGGTCCAGGCCTGCCGACTTGCGCAGTTCCGGCGCGATCAGCACGCGTGACGAGGAGTCGATTTCGACATCCATCGCGTTGCCAAGGAACACCCGCTTCCAACGCACGGCTTCCATCGGCAAAGCATTGATTCGGTCGCGGAATGCCTCCCAGGTCGGGCGGGGGAACACCATCAGCGGACCGTCTGGGTGCCTGGTGATAGTGAGCTGGGTCAGCCCCATCTCCCGCAACACGGTGAGATGGCGCGCGGGCATGGTCAACCGGCCCTTGGTATCCAAGGTCAGCGACGCGGGTCCCTGAAACACCAGATTTGCCACAAAAACCCAGAAAAATGCACCAACTTCCACTGTAGCGCATCGAATCCGCCTGGGTCAACGCGGATACAAAATAAATCCAATCAAATCAACGACTTAGCCGACGTTTCAAAACTCGGAAACGAAAATTCCTTCAAAAACAAGCAGTTGAAGGTGGCTTTGAAAGTGATGCGTGAGAAATAGCGTTCAGCGGCCTGGGCAGCAACGCCGAAGGCCTCGAATCAGCGCGGGGATACGCCGATCAGCCACAGATGCAGCGCGCCGAGGAAGGCTGCATATAAACCCAGTCCTGCCACGACCGCGATCGCGTCGTTGAAGCGACCGGGTGGGGCGGTGGTGGCACGGCCCGCGGCGGGCGCGACGGAGCGCCGCTTGAGCGAAATCCGATCGGCAACGGCCCAGGCGAGGAATGCGCCAAAGAGCAGCGTCGAGGCCAAGGTGCCGTTGGCCAGCAGATGGGCCAACGCCCACAGCTTGACCGCGACCAGCATCGGGTGCTTGGTCACCGCGGAAATGCGGCCGGGCAGCTTGGAGGCCAGCAGCAGCGGGAACACCGGCAGCATCAGTGTCCAGGCGATGTGGCGCAGGAATGCCGGCGGCTCATACAGCACGACCGGAGCGGCACGGGCGATGCCATAGCCGTGAACGATCAGCGCGAAGCCAACCAGCGAGAGCAGCGCATAAACACCCTTCCACACTGCCTCGCCGCGCGCGGCGAACTGGGCATTGCGCCAGGCGGGCGCGAAGATCGACGTGGAGTGCACGCCCAGAAAGATCAACAGACCCAGCACCAGCACCGACATGGCTCACTCCTGCGCAAAGCGCGCAGTGTAGAAGCCCGCCAAAACCTGGCCGTGCGCTCAGGCGGTCCGGGCGAGCGCGCGTTGCTGCTGCGACAGTGCCTTGAGAGGCCCGCGCGAGGCAGCCACCTGGGCCATCGACTGACCAGCGAGCCAGGCCTGGACTGCAGCCGCCGCCATGGGGCGGCTGAACAGGTAACCCTGCAACTCGTCGCAGCCGGCATCGCGCAGCCACTCGGCCTGCTCACCGCGTTCAACTCCTTCGGCGACGACCCGCAGACCCAGTGTGTGGCCAAGACCGATGATGGCCTTGGTGATTGCCCAGTCGGTCGGGTCGTCGAGGATGTCGCGCACAAAGCTCTGGTCGATCTTCAGTTTGTCGATCGGAAACTGGTGCAGGTAGTTCAGGCTGGAATAGCCGGTGCCGAAATCGTCGATCGACAGCGAAACGCCGATCTCCTTGAGCTTCTCCAGGCTGTCCACCGTGAAGATCGCGTTCTCCATCAGGAAGGTTTCGGTCAGCTCCAGTTCGATCATCGACGGATCGATGTGGTGTTCGGCCATCATCTCGCGCAGCTGGGTCGGCAAGCTCGGGTCGCGCAACTGGACGACGGACACGTTGACCGAGACCGGGATGCTGCCCAGACCGGCATCGCGCCAAGCGGCGTGCTGGCGACAGGCCTCGCCGAAGATCCAGGCACCGATCGGCACAATCTGCCCGGTCTCTTCCGCAATCGGAATGAAGATCGCCGGGGACACCAGCCCGTGGTTGGGACGCTGCCAGCGCACCAACGCTTCCATCCCCGTGACGCGCCCGCTGGCCGCTTCGATCCGCGGCTGGTAATGCAGCAGCAGTTCTCCGCGCGACACCACCTCTCGCAGGTCGTTCTCGATGGCGAGGCGCTCCTGCGCCTGGGCGTGGAACTCGGGGGTGAAGAACAGCGCGTGGTCGCGGCCACCCGACTTGGCCTGGTACATCGCGGCATCAGCGTGACGCATCAGGTGGTCGATGTCGCGGCCGTCCTGCGGGTACACCGCCATGCCGGCGCTGCATGACACATGCAACTGCACACCCTCGACCACGTGCGGCTCACGCACCAGCGGCAGCATGCGTTCATCGACGATGCGGGCAATTTCCTCGACGCTGCACACGCCGTTGAGCACAACGACGAATTCGTCGCCACCAAGGCGGCTGACGGTGTCGCCCGCGCGCACCGCCGACAGCAGCCGCTTGGAGACCGAGCGCAACAGCGCGTCGCCGACGTGGTGGCCCATCGAGTCATTGATGTTCTTGAAACGGTCGAGGTCGATGAAAACCACACCGACGTGCTCGCCGGTGCGCCCTGCCTGCTCGACGGCCATGCGCAAGCGCTCCAGGCACAGCGAGCGGTTAGGCAGATCGGTCAGCACATCGTGGTGAGCCAGATGATGGATACGCTCCTGGCTGGCCTTGTGCTCGGTGATGTCGGCGCCCGCGGCCACGAAGTGCGTGATGCGCCCATCGCTGTCGCGCACTGCGTTGGCAATCAACCAGGTCGGGTAGACCTCGCCGGTCTTGCGCTTGAGCCAGACCTCACCCTGCCACATCCCGCGGATGATGGTCGACTGCCACAGCGTCTCGAAGAAATCCTTGTCGTGCCGTGACGAATAAAGGAAGTCAGGCGTCTGGCCGGCGACCTCTTCGATTCCCCAGCCCGAATCGCGGCTGAAGGCCGTGTTGCCGGTCAGGATGCGGCGCTCGACATCAAAAATGATGATGCTCTCTGAGGAGGCCTCGAAGACCTTGGCCCAGAGCTTCAGCCGCTGTTCGAGCAGCTTGATCTGATCGATCGGCGTGAACACTGTCAGCAGCGCCGGCTGGCCCTGGTACGACAGCCGGCGCGCCGACAACAGCGCCCACGGTCCGCGCGGGGCACCCGGACGCTTGTCACCGGACAACCACTGCACCTCGAAGCCATCGACGGCTTCCTGATCGCTGAGTCGGGAGAAGAAGCGCGTGCGGGCCTGTGGTTCGAGGCGCTGACTCCACGGGTCGGTCTTCAGATCCTGCAGCCACGGCTGCGCGGGCTGGTTGGCGTGCAGCACGCGATGCTCGGGGATCGACGTGACGATGAGAGGCATCGGGAACGATTCGAGCAGCGCGCGCTGAGCCTCCTCGGCGCGCGCCGAGGCAGCGAGCTCTTCACGATCGGCGCGGTCGCGGTCCAGATCGCCGAGCATGCCGTTGAAAGCCTCGACCAGCTGACCGATCTCGTCACGGCTGTCGTGGGCGGCGCGCAGGGTGTAATCGCCGCTGGCACTGACCCGCCCCGCAACGCCAGCCAGCCGTTGCAGCGGCAACGAGATCTGCCGGGCGACGAAGTACACGATGCTGAGAATCAGCATCAGCAGGCCCACGGCCGTGCCGAGGTGGATCCACATACGAGTGAACAGACCGTCGACACGCGCCTGGATGACACCGTCCAGGCCCAAGGCAGCGGCTTGCCAGGTCTCGTGCAGGACAGTGCGTGTCTCGGCATGCCGCTGAGAGATCAGTGCTCGCGCGGTGTCGACGTCGGTGGTGCCGAGTTGGGTCTGCACAGTGCGAAATGCCTGGATCGCATCGACCAGCTTCTGCCGCGTCGGATCAATCGCGGCCTTCAGCACGGGCGTGCCGGCTGCGAGCGCTTCGGCGTAGTCGGACATCGTGCCAGACAGGGCGGCATCGAGGCGGCCCTCGAGGATCAGCAACTCGGTCTGCAGACGGTTGTGCTGATCGGGACTGGCCTGCCTCAACTCGACCGCCTTGTAGGCGTCCAGCGCCAGCAGATCCTGCAGTTCGGCCATGCGAAGCAGCACGATCGACATCGTGTAATAGCTGTCGAGGTCGGGGTCGAGGATCAGGTTCGACTGATTGCCGATGCGGCTCACGAGTTCACGACCCGCGGCCATGGTGGTTGCCAGATCGCCAGCCTCGAAAGTCGGCTTGTTCATGGCCACCTGCAGGGCCCCGATGAACGCTGCACTGACATCCGCAGATTTCATGCTCTCACCATGGGCAGTCTCGGCCGCCTGCAGCGCAGCGATCCGCGGCACCCACTCGCCACGCTCGAGATGGAGCTGAGGCGCCGGATCCGTCAGGGCCGCCTTGGCAGGCGCCGGCGGCAGTGGCGTCGGCAGCGCCACCAACACATCGCGCACCTCGGCAATGTAGGCATTGCCCGCCAGTTCCTTGCGCGAGAAGTCGATCGAGATGTATTTCTCGTTGATCAGGATGCCGGAGATGTAGATGACCGCCGTCAAGTCGAGCAGGTAGATCAGCAG
>CANHOE010000227.1 GCA_947462175.1 Burkholderiales bacterium
CATGTGGCGAGCGGCACCTCATCGTCGTCTGGAACTTTGGCCGCGGATGATCCTGGCTCACAGGATCGCTTCCTGAAGCTGTTGATCACGCAGATACAGAACCAGGATCCGCTCAGCCCGATGGACAACGCGCAGGTGACCTCGCAGATCGCGCAGATCAACACCGTCAGCGGCATCCAGCAGCTCAACACCACGGTGCAGGGTTTGGCGGGCCAGTTCACCCAGTTGCAGGCGCTGCAGAGCGCGAATCTGGTCGGCCGCGATGTGGTGGTGCCAGGCAATGTGCTCGACATCGCCAGCGGCGTCGGGCAGGGCGGCTTCGAGCTGTCGGGGCCGGCCGATGCCGTGAAGGTCGAGGTGCTGTCTCCATCGGGCCAAGTCGTCGACAGCATGGCACTCGGCGCGCTCGGCAAGGGCAGCCACAGCTTCAACTGGCCAGCCGGCTCTGCCACCAATGACAGTGGCCTGCGCTTTCGGGTCACGGCCAGCAGCGGTGCCGTCAACAGCACACCCACCACGCTGATGCGTGATCGCGTCAACGCGATCAACACCAGTGGAAACACATTGAATCTCGAACTGCAGAACGCCGGCAGCGTTCCCTACAGCAGCGTGCGTGCATTGAACTGACGCTCGTCTCGCCTTCCACCGATCGCCTTCTCCCCGTCACCTCGGCCACCACCCGCTTTTTCAAGGACACACCATGGGCTTCCAACAAGGTCTTTCCGGTCTGAATGCCACCAGCAAGAACCTGGACGTCATCGGCAACAACATTGCCAATGCCAACACCTTCGGCGCCAAATCGTCGCGCGCGGAGTTCGCAGACATCTATGCCAGTTCCATCAATGGTGCCGGTGGCAGCAACATCGGCATCGGCGTCAACCTGGAAACGGTGGCCCAGCAGTTCACGCAGGGCAACATCTCGACGACAGGCAATCCGCTGGATCTCGCGATCAATGGACGAGGCTTCTTCCAGGTGCTGCGCCCGAGCGGGGACACCGCATACACCCGCAATGGCCAGTTCAAGCTGGACCGGGAAGGCTTCGTTGTCGACAACATCGGCAACAAGCTGAAGGCCCAGCCTTGGGACGATGCAGTGGGTCGCGCAGTCGGCGATGCACAACCAATCCGCTTGCAAGCGGGCTTGGGTGCCCCCGTGGCCACTGGCACCGGCAGCGACCCGGCGCTTCGCGGCATCCGCATGGGCATCAACCTGGACGCCTCGAGCGCAGTGCCCACCACACCCATCGCTTTCGACAAGCCTGCCAGCTACAACTACGCCACCTCGCAGACGCTGTATGACAGCCAGGGGGCGCCGTTGACGATGAACTACTACTTCCGCAAGACCGCGCCCGACGCTTGGAATGTCTACGCGACGGTCAACGGACAGCCCTTCAATGGCCCCGCGCCAGCAACCGGACTGGTCAGCTCGATGACTTTTGATTCGACCGGGGCGCTGACCGCGCCGACCACCTCGCCGACGATCAATGTCGTCGATCCGCGGGTGACTCCGGCGGCGACGTTGTTTGCTGGCTTGCCAATCAATTTTTCAGGCAGCAGCCAGTACGCGTCTGGCTTCACTGTCAGCGAACTCAAGCAGGATGGCTACGCCTCGGGCCAGCTGACGGGCATCACCTTCGACGACTCCGGCGTCGTCAAGGCAACCTATTCGAATGGCCGCACGCAGAACCTGTCGCAGTTGCAGCTGGTTGACTTCAGCAATCTGCAGGGTTTGCAGCCGATGGGTGCGAACCTGTGGCGGGCGACGTTCTCTTCGGGCGATCCCACCAGCGGCGGGCCTCCGGGCACCGGCACCTACGGCGCATTGCAGTCCGGCGCTTTGGAAGAGTCCAACGTCGATCTGACGGGCGAACTGGTCAATCTGATCACGGCGCAGCGCTTGTACCAGGCCAACGCGAAAACGATTTCGACACAGGACCAGGTGTTGCAGACGCTGGTCAACATCTGATCTGCACGCGCTTGATCTGAACTTCTTGAAGGGCTTGCGATGGATCGCATGATCTACCTGTCGATGTCTGGCGCCAAGGCCACCCTGCAGCGCCAGGACGTGCTGGCGCACAACCTCGCCAACGCCTCGACCAGCGGCTTTCGCGCCGAGCTGCAGGCATTTCGGGCTGTGCCGGTACAGGGCAGCGGTGCCAGCACCCGGGTCTATGCGCTGGAATCGACGCCCGGATATGACGCCACACCAGGCCCGGTTTCCGCGACCGGTCGCAATCTTGACGTGGCGGTGCAGGGCAACTCATGGCTGGCCGTGCAGGCACTCGATGGCACCGAGGCCTACACCCGAGGTGGTTCGCTCGATGTCTCGGCCGACGGCACCCTGACGACGCGCAGCGGGCTGAGCGTGCTGGGTGATGGCGGACCGATCCAGGTGCCGGTCAATAGCGAAGTCTCCATTGCAGGCGACGGCACCATCAGTGCACGCACTGGTAATCAGCCACCGCAGGCTGTCGGAAGGCTGAAGCTGGTCACGCCCGAGGCGGCATTGATCCGAGGCGAGGATGGCCTGTTTCGCGGTGCCGATGGAGGCGACCTCACAGCCGACGCCAATGCCCGGGTGCAGGACGGGGCGCTCGAAGGCTCGAACGTCAGTCCGGTCGAGACGATGGTGGCGATGATTTCCGCGGCCCGCCAATTCGAGGCACAGATGAAGCTGATGCAGACGGCCAAGGACAACGAGACCGCCGCTGCGCAGCTGCTCTCGCTGAACTGAGCGCCACCGCCCGCCGCATGAACCCAACAGACCCAGGACCCTCAACATGATTCGTTCGCTGTGGATCGCCAAGACCGGCATGGAAGCGCAACAGACGCAGCTTGATGCCATCTCCAACAACCTGGCCAATGTCTCGACCAACGGGTACAAGAAGTCCCACGCGGTGTTTGAAGACCTGATGTACCAGAACCTGCGCCAGGCGGGTGGCAACAGCAGCGAGCAGACGACCTTGCCGACCGGACTCCAACTCGGCTTGGGCACCCGTGCCGTGGCCACCGCGCGCAGCTTCGCGCAAGGCAATCTGCAGCAGACCACCAATCCGCTGGACGTGGCGGTCAAGGGCAATGGCTTCTTCGAGATCCAGTTGCCCGACGGCACCACCGGCTACACACGTGACGGGTCGTTTCAGGTCAGCTCGCAAGGCCAATTGGTGACGAACAACGGCTACATCGTCAACCCCGGCATCACCATTCCGAACAATGCACAGAGCGTGACCATCGCTGCCGATGGCACGGTGAGCGTCGCGCTGCCAGGCCAGGCGCTGCCGCAAACCGTCGGCCAGATTCAGTTGGCGAACTTCGTGAATCCGGCCGGCCTGGAGCCCAAGGGCCAGAACCTCTATGCCGAGACCGCTGCATCCGGCACGCCGAACACAGGCGCACCCGGCGCCAATGGAATGGGGCAGCTGCAGCAGGGCTTCGTCGAAACGTCCAATGTCAATGTGGTGGAAGAGCTGGTGTCGATGATCCAGACGCAACGCGCCTACGAACTGAATTCCAAGGCGATCAGCACCTCGGATCAGATGTTGCAGAAACTGGGACAACTGTGATGAGCACGCCGCACCACCTGCGCCACCTCGGTCTTGCTGTTGTCGCCATCGCGGCGGTGACGCTATGTGGTTGCAGCGCACTTGGGCTCAGTCGTTCGGTCGAGGTGGCGGTGCCGACGCATGCAGCGCCGCTGCCGAACGCCGCGCCACCAGCCGTCAACGGCTCGATCTTCCAGGCCTCACAGTACCGACCCCTGTTCGAGGATCACCGCGCCCGCCTGGTCGGCGACACGATCACGGTACAGATCATCGAGAAGGTCTCTGCCACTCAGAAGAGCACCAGCACGATCGACAAGTCCGGCAAGGTCAGCGCCGGACTCAGCGCGGTCCCGCTGCTGCCGGCCAGTCTGCTCAGCAGAACGAGTGCCACTGGCAACTCGGCCAATACGTTCGAAGGCAAGGGCAGCACCGAAAACACCAATGACTTTTCCGGTGTGATCACCGCAACGGTCACCGACGTGCTGCCCAACGGGCACCTGCTGATATCCGGTGAGAAGCAGATCGGCGTGAATGACAACATCGATGTGCTGCGCTTCTCCGGACAGGTGGACCCCCGCTCCATCCAGGCCGGCAACTCGGTGGCCTCTGCGCAGATCGCCAATGTCCGCCTGGAGCACAAGGGCCGTGGTGCGCAGGCCGATGCTCAGATAATTGGCTGGTTGGCACGGTTCTTTTTGACCGTTCTGCCCATTTAAGTTTCCTCAGAATCGGATGCATCACGAGGTGCATCCGGACATGAACAGAAGCAAAAATGGGTGGTGTGCGGTGCTCTGGATGGTCTGCGCCATCGCTGGCACCAGCATCGGATGGGCTGAACCCGCCGGAGCCGCCCGTCTGAAGGAAATCGCGTCGGTTCAGGGCGTTCGCAGCAACTCGCTGGTCGGCTACGGCCTGGTGGTCGGGCTGGATGGCACGGGCGACCAGACCACGTCGGCACCCTTCACCACGCAGAGTCTCAGCTCCCTGCTGCAGCAACTCGGGGTGACGATCCCTGCCGGAACCAACGTTCAACTCAAGAATGTCGCCGCAGTCATGGTCACTGCGCAACTGCCCGCGTTCGCGCAGCCGGGCCAGACCATCGATGTCAACGTTTCGTCTCTTGCGAACGCAAAGAGCCTGCGCGGTGGCATGCTGATCGCGACCCCTCTGAAGGGGGCCGACGGCCAGATCTATGCGCTGGCACAAGGCAATCTGATCGTCGGCGGCGCTGGTGCCTCGGCAGGTGGCTCCAAGGTGCAGATCAACCACCTGAGTGCAGGGCGCGTCCCCGAGGGCGCCACCGTCGAGCGTGCGGTGCCGACACCGCTGAACATGGGCACGGGGCTGCAACTCGA
>CANHOE010000228.1 GCA_947462175.1 Burkholderiales bacterium
CCTGCTCGCAAAACCGGCGCATCGCCGCAGCGTCCTTCACGCCTTTGGCGACCTCGACGCCGGAACTGACGTCAACGGCCCAGGGCCGTACCCGAAGGATCCCTTCGATCACATTTTCGGCATGCAACCCACCAGACAAAACGAGCGGATGGGACACGTCTTGCGGAATCAGCGACCAATCGAAGACCTTTCCAGCGCCACCGTAACCATCGACGTGGGCGTCGAGGAGGATGGCTTGCGCATCCGGGTGGCTTGCCGCAAATTTTAGCAAATCGAGCCCAGGCGCCATCCGCGCGGCCCGCAGATAAGGCCGACGGGGCGCCTGACAATCGGCCGGCGCTTCGTCGCCGTGGAATTGCAGCAGCAGTGTCGGTATGGCGTCAGTCGCCTGGGCGATCAATTCGGCATCGGCGTTGACGAAGAGCCCCACCGGCGTCACGAAGGGCGGCAGGCGGCGCGACAAGTCGGCAGCACGTGCGACCTCCACGTGGCGAGGGCTCCTGTCATAGAACACGAAGCCGATCGCATCCGCACCGGCATCGACCGCGTCGTCGACGTCCTGCTCGCGGGTTAAGCCACAGATCTTGATGCGGGTGCGTGCGTTCATCGATGGTGACTGGGGGCGTGGCGGCAAACCCGACAGCGTACCAGTGTCAGGGCAGCCAATCGCTCGCAGGGGGGCGTGTGGGGATGGCGTAGCGCGGGTCGTAGTCAGGTCCCACGAAGTACAGCCCGTCCGGTGAGAACGTCGGCGCGGCGCGGCCGCGGTCACGCTCTACCAGCACCTCGGCCATCCATGACACCGGCCGTTTACCGGTACCGACCGCCAACAGGCAGCCGACGATATTGCGCACCATGTGGTGCAGAAACGCACTCGCGTGGAAGTCGATGCGCCAGTACGCGCCGCGGCGGCTGATGTCGATCGACCGCATCTGCTTGATCGGCGAGGCGGCCTGACATTGGGATGAGCGAAATGCTGAGAAATCGTGCTCGCCGACCAACATCTGCGCCGCCTGCTGCATCGCATCGCCATCGAGCGCACGAAACGTCCAACCGACCCGCCCGGCTTCGAGCGCCGGGCGGACCGGCGACTCCAGGAGCAGATAGCTGTAGCGGCGGCCGGTGGCGCCGAAGCGTGCGTGGAAGCCATCGTCGACCGGCAGGCACCACTGGATCGCCACATCGGCCGGCAGGTAGCGATTGGTGCCGCGCACCCAGGAAACTGGCTCCCGTTCCACGGGCGCGTCGACGTGGATCACCTGGTTGATAGCGTGCACCCCGGTGTCAGTGCGGCCAGCACAGGTGACAGTGATCGGGACATCGGCGAACTGCGAAAGCGCTTGCTCGACGCGTGCCTGAACTGTGTCGTCATTGGTCTGACGCTGCCAGCCACAGTAAGCGCCGCCACGATAGGCCAAGCCCAGTGCCAGCCGGCTCACCTTAGTGCCAGGCGATCGGGCGCCCACCCGCAATGCATTGCCCGCCCGCTCGATCAACCGAGGTCGTTCAGCATGTTCTGCGCTTTCACCTTCAGCGCACCTTCGGCCTTGGCCGCCACTTCCTGCAGCAGATCGCGTGCGCCTTCGGCGTCGCCGATCTGGCGGAATTCCTCGGCCAGTTCAAGCTTGCGGGCCAATGGATCGGCGTTGTCATCGTCGACCTCGTCATCGATCAGTTCGCCAGGCATGTTGTCGACTCCACCTGGCGAGCCAGCGGCTGGCGCATCGAGGTCGAGCGAGATACTCGACATGTCGAAGTCAAGCGGCGCCTTCGTTCGAGGACTGGTGGCCGCAGGCGCCGATGAAGGGAAGTAGGCTTGTGCCGAAGCAGGAGTCGGTGCGGCTTCGAAGTCGAACGATTCGAAAGATGGCGACTGGGTTGCGGGGCTCGGTACCGCGGTGTCTTCTGCGCTCAGATCGAGGTCGAAGTCGATATCTGCCACCAGCTTCGTGGTCAGCGGTGCCGTTTCTTCAGACAACGCATCGCCGAAGCTGGACGAGTTCGGCGCCACCGACTGCGGCATGGTGCTCGGGCCCAAGAGTTCAGCCATCTTGGCCGCAGGATCCGACGAGGCGGCCGCCGCCTCGGGCAGTCCGCCAGGCTGGTAGAGCGCGTTCTCTGGGTCGATTTCCAACCCCAGCTCCTGCGCCCTCTGCCAATCCTCGCCTTGACCGCCGGTCAGCGAGAACAGCTGCGTAGCCAGCAGCTCATACCCCTTGGTGTCGCGCCGCTTGGCGTAGACCTCGAGCAGCTTGGTGCGGATGGCCAGGCGCTCAGGATTGCTGCGCATCGCTTCCTTGAGGATCTCCTCGGCTTGCAAGTCGCGACCATAGGCCAGGTACACGTCGGCTTCGGCCACTGGATCGACATCGCCGATCGCGTCGAGCTGGCTCAGCGAGTAGCTCATCGACGACGGGGCGCCAGCCGCCGCTTCGCGGGTGTCGATGCGCTGACCACCGCTGGCGCCGAAGAAGGAATCCGGCTGCAGACGGCTTTCGAGGAACGAGGTCTCGCCGGTATCCAACTTGGCGCGCCGAGTGCGGTAGACACCGAACCCGAGCAATGCCAACACCACGCCAGCGCCGCCCGCCAGATACAGCGGGTTGAGCTCCAGCAGAGAGTCGACGAAGCTGGGCTCGTCGGCTGGTGCAGATACGGGCGGGGGCTTCGGTCCGACGACTGGATTGCTTGGCAGCACCGGCGCAGCGGGTGCACTTGCGGTCTGGGCAGGAGCAGCTTCGGTCGCCGCTGAGGCGGTCGGAGCTGGCGCGGCCGCTACGGTGACCTCGGGAACGGGCACAGGGGCTGAGGGCGCCGCTGGTGGAGGAGCAGGAACAGCCGCGACATTGGCCGCTCCGGACAGTTTTTTCAGCTCTTCAACGCTCTTTGACAGTTCGGCCACTCGGGCAGCCGCATCCTGCTTTTCCTTTTCCTTCGACAGCTTGACTTCGGAGGCTCCTGGTTTGACCGCCGAGGCGCCCTTGCTCAGCGTGAGCTTGTCAGGTGTAACTGGTGCTATTTCCTTGCGGTCTTCGATCTCGGCGCGCACCGTACCGGCGTCCTTGCGGGTGGGCGCCTCAGCGACACTGGCTGGCACGGCAGTCGCGAGTCGTTGGCGGAAGCTTCCGAAATCGGCGCTTTGCGCCACGATCAGCTGGCGGGCCTCTGCGGCATCGACTGAAGCAGTTGCCTCGGCCGTGGGCATCTTCAAGAGCACGCCAGCCTTGAGTCGGTTCATGTTCTCGCCGATGAACGCCTTCGGGTTGCCCCGGTACAGCGACACCAGTGTCTGATCGAGCGACACCGCGGCGGGCCGGGTGCGAGACGCGATACCTGTCAAGGTGTCGCCCGGCTGAACGAGGTAGGTCTCTCCGGTAGAACCGCCAGCAGCTGCGGATGGCGTCGGCGGTGCCTTGGCAACGCGGTCCGCAGCCGGAGCCGGTGCAGGCGTGGGCGCAGGTGGAGGGCGCTGCGGACGTGGAGCGACAGGAACAGCCGCTATGGGCGCCGAGAACACGGGTGACGTGGCGACAGCAGGTGAGGACGGCGCCGCGGGCGCCTGGGCCGCGGGGGGGTCGAACAGCAAGGTGTACTCGCGCACCAGCCGGCCTGTCGACCACGAAAGTTCAAGGATCACGTCGACAAACGGCTCCTGCACCACCCGATCACTGGTCAGACGCAGGAAGGGGCGACCATCGGCGCGCTTGAGGAGCGCGGCCTGGGTGGTGGGGAGTACGCTGTTGTAGTCAACGCCCAGCGATCGGTAGGACTCGGGCGGCGCGATGCGTATCTTCAGGTTCCCTGCTTCTTCAGGGGTCAGGCTGGTGACATCGATCTCAGCCCTCAGGGTCTCGCCCAACGCGGACTGCACGGCGAGTCGGCCCAGCCCGAGCGCCGAGGAATCGGTCGATCCCATCGCAAGTGCGGCAAGGGCCACACTGGTCAGAGCGAATCGCCCCAGTTGTTGCGTTGTGTTCTTCAAGGCGTCTCCCAACCAGGCCGTCGAGCCGCCATGCAGCCCCACCAGACGATCGAAGCCAAATGCTACGGGCGACGATCACGAAGATCAATTCAAAAAATCACAATAGCATCAAGCAGATACGGTGACAAGCTCATCCATCGCCTGAAAAGGCACCAACCGTGCCGATACCATCCTCACGCGGGCCGCTGTCGTGCCGAGACAACGGCTGCACCGCCGCTCGTGACGCTCAGGCCTCGAGCAGGATACGCAGCATCCTGCGCAAGGGCTCCGCAGCTCCCCACAACAACTGGTCACCGATGGTGAAGGCGCCGAGGTATTCCGGGCCCATCGCCATCTTGCGCAAACGCCCCACCGGGATGTCCAGCGTGCCGGTGACAGCCACCGGCGTCAGTTGCCGGATGGTGTCTTCCCGATGGTTCGGCACCACCTTTACCCAGGCGTTGTCGTTCGCAATCAATTGCTCAATATCGGACAACGGCACGTTCTTCTTGAGCTTGAAGAGCAGCGCCTGGCTGTGGCAGCGCATCGCGCCAACGCGAATGCAGAAGCCGTCGACCGGCACCGCAGCGGTGTCGAATCCGTCACCCTGACCCAGGATCTTGTTGGTTTCAGCCCCACCCTTCCATTCCTCGCGACTGACACCGAAGCCATCGTCGTCGCGGCCCTTGCCCAGACCCAGATCCTTGTCGATCCAGGGAATCAGAGAGCCGGCCAGCGGCACGCCGAACTGGGTCGTCTCGGCCTCGGTCAGCGCGCGCTGCTTGGCCAGTAGGCCGCGGTCGATGTCGAGGATGGCGCTCTTGGGGTCATCGAGCAGATTGCGAACCGAAGCATTGAGCGTACCGAACTGGGTCAGCAACTCGCGCATGTGCTGCGCACCGCCACCCGATGCCGCCTGA
>CANHOE010000229.1 GCA_947462175.1 Burkholderiales bacterium
AAAGTGGCAGCCAACCTCGTGGTCCGCAGTCGCCCCGGCGCCATCGTCAACATCGGATCCATGTGGGCCAAGCAGGCGATCGCCGCCACGCCGTCATCGGCGTACTCGATGGCCAAGGCCGGCCTGCATGCGCTGACGCAGCACCTGGCGATGGAGCTCGCGCCGAAGCACATCCGCGTCAACGCGGTCTCGCCAGCCGTGGTGCAGACACCGATCTACGAGGGCTTCATCCCCAAAGCCGAGGTGACCAGCACGCTGAAGAGCTTCGACGCCTTTCACCCGATCGGGCGCATCGGCACGCCGCAGGACGTGGCCGAAGTCATCGTCTTTCTGCTGTCCGACAAAGCCAGCTGGGTAACCGGTGCGACGTGGGACGTCGACGGTGGCGTGATGGCCGGTCGCAACAACGCGTAAGGAGCACACCATGACAGTCACTGTCTTCCAAGGCGCTGGTGTCCACGTGACGTTTGATGCGGGCGTCTGCAAGCATCACGGAGCCTGCATGCGCGCTCAGCCGAAGGTATTCGATGTATCCAGGACACCCTGGATCGAACCTGACCAGGCGTCAGTGGAACAGGTGCTGGACGCGGTCTCGCAATGTCCGACCGGCGCGCTGAGGGCAGTGCGTCACGTCACCGGCCCTGCTGTAGATGTCGGCGCACTTGAAGGGTTTGTCGACAAGGTCCGGACGGATCCCTCGGCCGGCGCACTGACCTTCCGCGTCATGACAACCTGGCAAGGCGGAACCGCGTCGACCGCCCGAACGGGACCGGTCACGCTGGGCAGCGAGTCGTTGACCCGATCCTTCACGATCAATGCCGACGAGCCTCGGGAACTGCTGGGCGAGGACTCGGCTCCCAACCCGCAGGAACTGCTGCTCGCTGCGCTGAACGCTTGCATGACAGTCGGTTACGTCGCCAATGCAGCGGCTCTGGGCCTGCCTCTGAAGGGCTTGAGCATTCGCACCACGGGCACCCTGGACCTGCGCGGCTTTCTCGGCCTGGATGCAGCGGTCAACCCCGGCTACGACGAGGTCAGCTACCAGGTCAACATTGTTTCGGACGCCCCGCCGGCTGACATTGAGGCTCTTCACCGACATGTGCAGCGCACTTCGCCAAACTTTCACAACTTTGCGCGCGCGATCCGCATGAATTCGGACCTTCGCATCGAATCTGAACAAACGTAGCAGTGCAGCGAGGCGCCAGTGCACGGCGCGCGTTTCTGCGGCAGTGTGGCTGCGGCCGGTGACAGAGCGAGAACGAGTCCGTCCGGGCCATGCGAGTTCGGCTCTTTCAAGGTGATGCCTCAGCAAGCCTTGGCTACCAAGGCTTGCTGGTTTTCTCGAATTTCTTCGGCAGGCTCACCCCATGCGCTTGTCGAAAGCAAGCGTCGATCAGGCCAGGTATTTGACGGGCGACATCGTCGCTTCACTGGCGACACGATCGCGAGCAGGCCTGCGTTGACGGGTCAGCCAAAGTGGTGGCCGGAGTACGCGGCGTTCGTACCGGCCTTGGAGCCGTGTTCGAAGGGCCGGTCGCGCGCCAGGCCGAGCTGCACTGAGTTTTCAGCAGATCGGTCGGCGATGGGACTCTGTCTCAGGTGGGCGCGGGCGGCAACACAATGAGCGACGCCCATGGATACCGCTCTGACTACCGCTTCCCGTCGCATTCATCTGACACGCCTGATGGCCATCTGGCGCTCGGCCGGATGGCCGTGCCGGGATGCCGTTGAGCTCGATCGGGGCGCAGCGGGCTGGGCCAGGCGCCCCGACATGGCGATCGGCGCCCGATCGCCGCGAGCGCGCGCCGAATGAAGACTTACGCCGTCACCGTACGTGCGCTGTGCGAATTCGCCGCCAAGCAAGGTGATCTGGACCTGCGCTTCACGCCGTCGCCCACCTCGCAGCAAGGCATCGCAGGCCACCAGACCGTGGCCTCCAGTCGGTCTGCTTCCTATCGCCGCGAGGTCACCTTGAGCGGCGAATACCGACACCTCGTCGTGCGCGGACGCGCCGACGGCCACGACCCCGATCGGCAACTGCTGGAGGAGGTCAAGACCTACAGGGGCGACCTCGACCGGATGCCCGCGAACCATCGTCATCTGCACTGGGCGCAGGCCAAGGTCTATGGCGCACTGCTGTGCCGGCAGCTCGACCTGAGTGCGCTGACCGTGTCGCTGGTGTACTTCGACATCGGCCGACAACACGAGGCGCCACCGCTGTTGCAGCAGTGCACCGCTGTCGAGCTGCAAGCCTTCTTCGAGGCCCTGTGTGAACGGTTCATCGCCTGGGCCGATGCTGAGCTCGCGCACCGGGAACAGCGCGACATGGCGCTGATGGGGCTGAGGTTTCCGCACGACGATTTCCGGGCCGGACAGCGCGACCTCGCGAAGGCGGTCTTCAACGCCGCGCGACTCGGCCGCTGTCTGCTGGCCCAGGCGCCCACCGGCATCGGCAAGACCATCGCCACGCTGTTCCCGATGCTCAAGGCCTGCCCCGAGCAGGAACTCGACAAGGTCTTCTTCCTGACCGCCAAAGGTTCGGGCCGGTCGCTGGCCCTGAAGGCGCTGGAGACTCTTCGTCAAAGCGATCCTGCGATGCCGTTGCGGGTGATCGAACTCGTGGCCCGCGACAAGTCCTGCGAGCATCCCGACAAGGCGTGTCACGGAGATTCGTGTCCGCTTGCAAAAGGCTTCTACGACCGGCTGCCCGCCGCTCGCATGGCGGCTGTGTCGGCAGGAACACTGACACGCGAGTCGCTGCGCGCGATCGCGCTCGCCCACGCGGTGTGCCCGTATTACCTCGGGCAGGAAGTCGCGCGGTGGTGCGACGTGGTCGTCGGTGACTACAACCACTACTTCGACAGCACCGCGATGCTCCACGGTTTGACGCTGGCGAGCGCGTGGCGGGTGGGCGTGCTCGTCGATGAGGCGCACAACCTGGTCGATCGGGCACGGGCGATGTACAGCGCCAGTCTCACATCGACGCAGTTGCGCTCGTTAAGAACAGCAGCGCCACCCACGCTCAAGAAGCCGCTGGATCGTCTGCAACGCAGCTGGACTCGCCTGGTCAAGGAATTGACGGAGCCTTACACCGTCCTCGGTGAGCCACCCCAGGCATTCGCCTCGGCATTGCAAGACGCCACCGCGGCGATCTCGGAGCATCTGGCCGACAGCCCGACAGCCGCAGACGGTGCCTTGCTGCAGTTCTATTTCGACGCGCTGCAGTTCACTCACTTGCTCGACACCTTCGACACGCATTCGCTGTTAGATGTCACCCGCGAAACAGGGACAGGATCACGGGTTCGCCATGACGAATCGACGCTGTGCATCCGCAATGTGCTGCCGGCGCCGTTTCTGAAACCGCGGTTTGCGGCGGCGCGGTCGGTGGTTCTTTTCTCGGCCACGTTGGCTCCGTGGCACTTCTACGCCGACACCTTGGGCTTGCCCGAGGACACCGCGTGGATCGACGTGGCCGCGCCCTTCCAGGCCGATCAGTTATCGGTGCACATCGCCCGTGATGTCTCGACCCGATTCCAGCATCGCAGCAGTTCACTGGCTCCCATCGCGCGGCTCATCGCGGACCAATACAGCGCAGCGCCCGGCAACTACATCGCGTTCTTCAGCAGTTTCGATTACCTAGAACAAGCGATGGCTGAGTTTTGCGACAGGCACCCAGGCATCCCCACCTGGCAGCAAGGCCGACGGATGGACGAGGTCGAGCGCGAGGCATTTCTGGCGCGGTTTGCCGTTGATGGGCGCGGGGTGGGCTTCGCAGTGCTGGGGGGTTCCTTCGCGGAGGGCGTCGATCTGGCTGGTACGCGCTTGATCGGTGCGTTCATCGCCACCTTGGGCCTGCCGCAGCTGAACCCCGTGAATGAAGAGCTGCGGCGACGGCTCGACGGCGCGTTCGGCGCGGGCTACGACTACACCTACCTGTTCCCCGGCATCCGCAAGGTGGTGCAGGCTGCCGGTCGGGTGATCCGCACACCGTCCGATCGTGGTGTGCTGCACTTGATTGACGACCGCTTCGGCCGGCCGGAGGTGCTGCGGCTGTTACCGGCTTGGTGGCGCATCGAAGCCCCGGTCTGAACAGCCTGGGTTTTGAAGCGCCCTTCCACTTGCAAAGGGGCGCAGCGGTGAAACCTGCGGCGGCCCAAGGGCTGAAACAGGTTCACGGCGGGCTGCCGCCGCCCGCTTTATGCAGCTTCGAGAGGTCGAAGCCCTGCGCGCGCAGGCGCGCCATCAGTGCGTCGTAGGCCGCCGCATCCACCTGCGGCTGGCGTGCCAGCACCCAAAGGTACTCGCGTTTCGGCTCGCTCACTACGGCCAGGGTGTACGCGGGATCGAGGTCGATCACCCAGTAGTTGCCCCAGACCATGGGCAGCCACGACAGCCAGGCGGGTGCAAATCGCACTTCCAGCTTCGGCGAGCCCGGGTCGCCAATGCGTCGCGCCTCGCCGAGGGCCTCGTCGGTCTTGCCGCCTGCCTGCGGGCAGCGGTTGGTCACCTGCACGCGGCCACCTGGCTGCAGGGCGTAGTCGGCGGTGGCCGGGCCGCTGCAGTCCTTCTGGAAGCGGTTGGGGAATCGCGCAATCTCGTACCAGCGGCCCATGTAGCGATCCAGGTCCACGCTGGACACAGTGGCCAACGGGGCCGGCGTGGCGGCCTGCACCTTTGCGGTACCGGTGATCAGTGCGGCGGACAGGGCCAGACTCAACCCCAGATCGAGGGCCGCCCGAACCCAGGACGAAGACGAAAAGGGACGCAGTGGCAGCAGCAATGTCATGCGGCGATTGTCAGCGCCCGAAGCAGCTGGTTCGGTTCACTCGCGCACATACACCAGCGCGGTGCGGAGTGACGCGCA
>CANHOE010000230.1 GCA_947462175.1 Burkholderiales bacterium
CATAACGCGCCGAGCGCACGCCCGGTGCGCCACCCAGCGCATCGACGCACTGCCCCGAGTCGTCAGCGATGGCCGCGCTCCCCGCGTGACGAGCCGCATGGCGTGCCTTCGCGAGCGCGTTCTCGATGAAGGTCAGGTGCGGCTCTTCAGCCTCGGGAATGCCCAGGTCGCCCTGGCGCACCAGCAACAGGCCGAGCGGGGCGAACAGCGACTGCAGTTCGGCCAGTTTGCCGGCGTTGTTCGAGGCCAGCACCAGCTTCATGGCGTCACAGCCCGAGCGCCTGGCGCTGCGCGGCCACCAGTTGGCGGATGCCCTGGTCGGCGAGCTGCAGCAGACTGTCCATCTCGGCGCGCGAGAAGGTTGCGCCTTCGGCTGTGCCCTGCACTTCGACGAATCCGCCGGAGCCCGTCATCACCACGTTCATGTCGGTGTCGCAGGCGGAGTCTTCGGTGTATTCCAGATCGAGCAGCGGTGTGCCGTCGACGATGCCGACCGAGACCGCCGCCACGAAACTGCGAATCGGAGATGTGGCCAGTTTGCCTTGCGCCATCAAGCCCGCCACCGCATCGTGCGCCGCCACAAAGGCGCCGGTGATCGCTGCGGTGCGGGTGCCGCCATCGGCCTGGATCACGTCACAGTCGAGCGAGATCGTGCGCTCGCCCAGCGCCTTCAGGTCAAAGACACAGCGCAATGAACGCCCGATCAGGCGCTGGATCTCCTGAGTACGTCCGCTTTGCTTGCCCTTGGCCGCCTCGCGGTCGCTGCGGGTGTGTGTAGCGCGGGGCAGCATGCCGTACTCGGCGGTGACCCAACCCTCGCCTGAACCGCGCTTGTGCGGCGGCACCTTCTCTTCCACCGAGGCCGTGCACAGCACCTGGGTGTCGCCGAAGGCGATCAACACCGAGCCCTCGGCGTGTTTGGTGTAGTGACGTGTGATGCGAACCGGCCGCAGCGCATCGACGCCGCGCCCTTGCGTGCGTGTGAAATTCATGACTGAACCCTCAGGTTTTTTTGGGTGACGACGAGCGCCGGATGGCGTCGTTGATTTCCTTGATCGACCGCTCGATCTCTGCATCGTCGAGATCGTCGATCACATCGTGGCCGAGCACGCTGGCCTGGATCGTGGAGGCGAATACCTCTTCGCCCAGAGCCTGTGTGGACACGCCTGCCGCACCGGTCGGGGCTTCGGACGCTTCCCACTCGATGGCCATCACTGACACGTTGTCGCACTTGGGCCCACCGTTGCGCAACGCCTGCTCCACCAGTTCAGGCACCGACTCGGTGATCATGTGCTGCGCCAGCTGTTCGGTGATCGACGCGTCGGTGACGGTGCTCCACAAGCCGTCGGAGCAGAGCATCAGCCTGTCTCCGCCTTGCAGCAGAAACGGGCCGGCAGTGTCGATCACCGGTTTGCCCGGGCTGCCCAAGCAGGTGAACAGCACATTGCGGTTCAGGCGCTCGCGCATCGGCACCACCGAGTGGAGTGCATCCTGCAGTTCGGAATAGGAGTGATCGCGGGTGCGGGCCACCAGCTTGTCAGCACGCACGAGGTACAGCCGTGAATCGCCGCAATGCGCCCAGTAAGCAGAGTCGCCCTGCATGACGCAGGCGACGATGGTCGTGCGCGGCGTGTCAGGCAGCGCCTTCTGTGCGGAATAGCGCAGCAACTGCTGGTGCCCGGCCATGATCGCCTGATTCAGGAACGCAAGCGGGTCGGCGAGCGTCGGCTTGGCTTCACGCTGGAACAGCGCCGACATCGTCTGCAAGGCAAGTTGCGATGCCACCTCGCCTTCGGGGTGCCCACCCATGCCGTCAGCCAACGCGAACAGGCCGGAGTCGCGGGTGTACGAATACCCCATTCGGTCTTCGTTCTTCTCGCGGCCCCCCTTGCGACTGACCTGGTAGATAGAGAACCGCATGCAGTTGGGCCGGCTTACGCCTTGGCGCCTGTGGTCAGGTTCTCGAGCTGCATTTTCAGGCGCTCGCCGAAGCTCAGCTTGGTGTAACGGCGTTCTGTTTCGCGCGCCAACTCCTTCTGCAACGCAAACACGCTCTGGGGGCGCGACAGCGGGTCGAGCGACATGCACCACTCGGTCACTTCGATCAGGTTGTCCGAATAAACGTTACGCAGTCGCGACAGACTGAGCGCGAGCCTGTCTTTCTCGATGCGCTGAGGCGCATCGTTGGGCGGGTAGCCCTGCATGCAGGCGTAGATGCAGGCGCCAATGGCGTAGATGTCGGTCCAGGGGCCGAGGGTCCCGTCGCGGCGATACATCTCGGGCGCGGCAAAACCCGGCGTGTACATCGGGCGGATGAAATTGCCTTCCTTGCTCAGCACCTCGCGCGCCGCACCGAAGTCCAGCATCACGGCCTTGTTGTCGTTGGTGATGAAGATGTTGGCCGGCTTGATGTCGAGGTGCAGCATCTTGTGCTGGTGCACGATGCGCAAGCCACGGAGGATCTCATCGAACAGGCTTCGGATGGTCGACTCGCGGAACACCTTGTCGCGCTTCAAATCGCGCGCGGTGACGATGAAGTCCTGCAGGGTTTCGCCCTGCAGGTAGTTCATCACCATGTAGACGGTTTCGTTTTCGCGGAAGAAATTGAGCACCGAGACAACGCTCGGGTGCGAAATCTGTGCAAGCGAACGGCCTTCTTCGAAGAAGCTCTTCAGGCCCAGCCGGTACAGGGGCTGCTTCTCGGGCTTGACCCGAGGGGTCAATTCGCCCGGCGAGCGCTCTGCCAGTGACGATGGCAGGTACTCCTTGAGCGCGACCATGTGGCGCTGCGGGTCTTCTGCCAGATACACCACACCGAACCCGCCAGCCGCCAGCTTCTTGACGACCTGGTAGCCGCCGACCACGGTGCCGGAAGGCAGCGGAGCAGGCTTCAGCTTCGACATAATCAGCGGTTTGTACAGGGTGCCATTCAATGCCAGTCTACAGCATGACCGGCTACGCCAGCGCCACAGCAGGCGCGGCTGAGACGCCGGTTTCGACCGCAGCCAGCGAGCTGCCAGTCTCCAGGTCCACAGCACCCTCACGGGCCAGAGTCACAGTCGAGCTTCGCAGCGTGAATGGTCGATTTCTCGACCTGAATCTGCGCCTGCCCGATGAGTTGCGCGCCCTCGAGCCGTCACTGCGTGAGCTGCTGACCACCGCCTTTCGCCGCGGCAAGATCGAGTTGAGGCTGAACACCCCATCCAGCGCCGACACGGCCTGGCCGCAGCCGCAGCCGGAGCAACTGAACCGGCTCTCGCACCTGCAAAGCACGATTCGCGGCTGGCTGCCCAGTGCGCAGGAGCTGTCGGTCCACGAGGTGCTGCACTGGTGCAAGACGAGTGCGTCCCAGGAACAGCTGGACGATGTGGCACTGGATGCCGCCAAGCGGGCCATTGCTGGCCTGCGGGAGGCGCGAGCACGAGAGGGCAAGCGCCTGGTCGAGGTACTTATGCTCGGGGTGAACCGCCTTCGGGAGCTCGCCGCCAAGGCCGAGCCCTTGGTGCCGGCCACCGTCCAGCGCCAGCAGCAGAAGTTTCTCGAGCGCTGGCAGGAGGCGCTGGAACAAACCGGCGCCGCCCAAACCGTGTCAATCGAGGCGCTGCAGGAGCGAGCCTTGAACGAGGCAGCGGCCTACGCGATCCGCATCGACGTGGCTGAAGAATTGGCTCGGCTGCGAGCCCACCTCGACGAGATGGCCCGAATGCTCGCGGCCGGCGGCGAAGTGGGCAAACGACTCGATTTCCTGATTCAGGAGCTGCTGCGGGAGGCGAACACGCTGGGGTCGAAGGCGTCGAGCCTGGAACTCACCACCATCTCTCTGGACATGAAGGTCTCCATAGAGCAACTGCGCGAGCAGGTGCAGAACATCGAGTAGTTTTTCAGGGGGTCCCACGGGGTCCCCGGAAATGAGCTAACCCACTGTCGTGTAAGGATATTTTGTCCCGGGCCGTCCCAGGGCGTCGCAGCGAAGCGCGCGCAACCTGTGGGGTTTACTGTGGGGTTTTTCGGGTTCGCGGCGCTCTTGGCGCGTTCACCCGACAAAAAACCCCACAGCCTCACAGGAGCCTTGGAACATGAACAGACAGCAACGACTTACCACCGATCGAGAACTCAAGGCCTGGCTCGCTGCCGGCGCCGTGGACCGCGGGGTCGGCGAAGGCCTCACCTTCGTCGCGAGCGCCACTGCCGCACAGGCCGGCAAGGCCTCGTGGATCCTTCGCTACCGACTCAACACGCGGTCCAAGGAGAAGGTGCTCGGACGTTATCCGGAGCTCTCACTGAAGGATGCGCGCGAGCAGGTACGGCAGGACCGATCACAGATCGAGCGCGGCATTGACGTCTCGGCAGCCAAGCAGGCGGAGAAGGCACTGGTGCTCGAAGTGCCCACCGTGCAGAGGCTCAGCGATGTCTGGTTCGCGCGGTACATAGAGCCTCGATACAAGCATCCGGAGGTCGTGGCCCGCGTGCTGCGCAAGCACATCAATCCAATGCTCGGACCGGTCGCGCCATCCGACGTACAGCCTGCACACATCGACCGCGTGCTGACGCGCATCGTCGCGGCCGGGGCGCCGACTGTGGCCAACGATGCGCTGCGCTACATGAGTCGCATGTTCCGGATGGCCGTGCGAAACCATTGGATCGAACGCAACCCGGCGGCCGACTTCGACCTCGTGGATGCAGGGGGCGACGAGGCCGCACGCGACCGTTGGCTGACCGTGGAAGAACTGCAGCAGCTCGCTCTGTCCATGCGGAAAACGCCGAACTTCGGGCGCGAGAACGAGCTGGCCATCTGGCTGTTGCTCGCGCTGTGCGTTCGCAAGATGGAGCTCCTGTCGGCTCGCTGGGACGCATTCGATCTCGA
>CANHOE010000231.1 GCA_947462175.1 Burkholderiales bacterium
CGCCGATCGATGGGCGCACGAGTGCGCAGGTCGCACGTGGGCAGTCGGCCGACAGCGCCGCGGCGGGTCGCTCTGGTCGCCGCGCCTTCGACGATGGTCGCTGGACCCACAAACCACCCCCGGTGCGCAAGAAGATCCTGCTGCGCTTCGCTGAAAAAATCCTGGCCGCGAAGGACGAACTCGCGCTGCTCGAAACGCTGGACATGGGCAAGCCGATCCAGCACAGCCTGGGCGTCGATGTGGCGTCTGCCGCGCGTTGCATCGCCTGGTACGGCGAAGCGGTGGACAAGATCTACGACGAGATCGCTCCAACCGCACGCAGTGCGCTGGCCATGATTACCCGCGAGCCGATGGGCGTGGTCGGCGCCATCGTGCCCTGGAACTACCCGATGATCATGTCGGCCTGGAAGCTGGGGCCGGCGCTGGCAGCGGGCAACAGCGTGGTGCTCAAACCCAGCGAGAAATCTCCGCTGACCGCCCTGCGCCTGGCCGAGCTGGCGATCGAGGCCGGCCTGCCCGAAGGCGTGTTCAACGTCGTGCCAGGCTTCGGCCATGAAGCCGGCGAGGCGCTGGCGCTGCACATGGAGGTCGACGCGATCGGCTTCACCGGCAGCACCCGCGTCGGACGCAAGATGCTGGAATACGCCGGCCGCAGCAACCTGAAGCGTGTCTACAACGAGCTCGGCGGCAAGTCCGCCTTTGTGGTGTTCAACGATTTCAACGACGTCGCGCGCGCCGCCTGCACCGTGGCCGGCAGCATGTTCTTCAACCAGGGTGAAAGCTGCAATGCACCGTCGCGGGTGCTGGTGCACGAGAGCGTCGCCGACGAGTTCATCGCCACCGTCGCCGCCGAAGCGCCCAAGTACCAGCCGGGCGACCCGCTCAGCGGCGCCGCGCCGATGGGCGCTCTGGTCGACGACGGCCAGTTGCGCACTGTGCTCAACTACATCGATGCCGGCCACACCGATGGCGCTCGTTTGGTCGCTGGAGGCCGCCAGACGCGTGCCGAAACCGGCGGCTACTTCGTCGAACCCACCGTGTTCGATGGCGTGACGAATCAAATGAAGATAGCCCGCGAGGAAATCTTCGGGCCGGTGATGTCGGTCATTCGCTTCAAGACCGAAGCCGAGGCGATCGCCATCGCCAACGACTCACCCTACGGCCTGCAGGCCAGCGTCTGGAGCCACCAGATCGACCGCGCCCACCGCGTCGCCCGCGCACTGCGTGCCGGCACCGTGCATGTGAACCAATACGACGAAGACGACATCACCGTACCCTTCGGTGGCTTCAAGCAAAGCGGCAACGGCCGTGACAAATCGCTGCACGCGTTCGACAAGTACACCGAGTTGAAGACGACGTGGATCCGGATCGATTAGCCCCCCAGTCGCTCGCGCTCCTGCCCCCAAGGGGCGCCACCCAGCGGCCCGGCAAAGCCGGTTCCGCGGGTGTTGCTTGATCGGTCTGGCGCCAAGGAGACATTGATGAATCATTCTCTCAACGAGCAACTGATGGCCCGCAAGGCCGCGGCCACGCCGCGCGGGGTTGGCGTGATGGGCACGTTCTTCGCCGACCATGCCGAGAATGCCGAGCTGTGGGACATCGAAGGCCGTCGCTACATCGACTTCGCCGGCGGCATCGCGGTGATGAACACCGGCCACCGCCACCCGAAGGTCATCGCCGCGATCGAAGCGCAGCTCAAGCGCTTCACCCATACCTGCTACCAGGTCGTGCCTTACGAGGGCTACATCGCACTGGCCGAGAAGCTCAACGCGCTGACGCCCGGCACGCATGCGAAGAAGACTGCACTGTTCAGCACCGGCGCCGAGGCGGTCGAGAACGCCATCAAGATCGCGCGCGCGCACACCAAGCGGGCTGGTGTGATCGCCTTCAGCGGCGCCTTTCATGGCCGCAGCCTGTTCGCAGTGGCGCTCACTGGCAAGGTGCAGCCTTACAAGGCGCAATTCGGGCCTTTCCCGCCCGAGCTCTATCACGTGCCGTTTCCCTGCCATTGCGCGAACCTCGACGAGGTCAAGAAAGCGGTTTACCAGCTGTTCAAGGCCGACATCGAGCCCAGCCGCGTGGCCGCGATCATCTTCGAACCAGTGCAGGGCGAAGGCGGCTTCAATGTGATTCAGGCGGCCGCCGTGCAATGGCTGCGCGCGCTGTGCGACGAGCATGGCATCGTGCTGATCGCCGATGAGGTGCAGACCGGCTTCGGCCGCACCGGCAAGCTGTTCGCCATGCAGCACTTCGACGTGGTGCCCGACATCCTGATCAGCGCGAAATCACTGGCCGCCGGCCTGCCTCTGTCTGCCGTCACCGGCCGTGCCGAGATCATGGACGCGCCGAACCCAGGTGGGCTCGGCGGCACCTACGCAGGCAATCCGGTGGCGATCGCAGCAGCCCATGCGGTGATCGAGGTGATGGCCGAAGAGGGTCTGCCTGAACGCGGCCAGCAGTTTGGCGATCGACTGAAGGCGTTGCTGAACGGCATGCGCACCGAGGTCCCGCAGATCGCTGATGTGCGCGGCCTGGGTGGCATGGTTGCGGTCGAATTCAAACGGGCGGACCACGACGAACCTGATGCCGACTTCACCAAGCGCGTGCAGGCAGCAGCGCTGAAGCATGGCCTGATCCTGCTGACCTGCGGGGTCTACGGCAACGTCGTGCGCTTCATGTTCCCGCTGACGATCCCGACCGCGCATTTCGACGAAGCGCTCGGCATGCTGACCGCTGCGTTGCGCGATGCCGTCCTGCCCGCCTGAGTCCATGAAGGCGCACTTGGCCGAGATCACGCCCGCCAGCTTCCAGTCGCTGCGCGAACGCCTCGCAGCCGACGGCGTGCACAGCCTGCTGGCTCAGTTCACTGACGTGCATGGCGTGGCTCGCGGCAAGCTGGTGCCGTTGAACCAGCTGGAGTTGCTCATGACTGAAGGTGTCGGTTTCGCCGGCCCGTCGATCTGGGGCACCGGTCTGCCGCGCACCGGGCCGCGCGCCGAGTACTACGGTCGTGGGCAGATCGACACCGTGCGCGCCCTGCCCTGGTTGCCTGGGGTCGCACGCGTGGTGTGCGATGGCTTTGTGGCCAGCGAGCCCTTCGACGCCTGCCCTCGCCAGGTGTTGAAGCGGCAACTGGCTCGCCTCGCTGAACGCGGCTGGACCCTGCGCACCGGCATCGAACCCGAATTTTTCCTGCTGCGCCGCACAGACGACGGCTTCGAGCCCGCCGATCCGCACGACCGGCTCGACAAGCCATCGTATGACTTGAAAAGCCTGCCGCGCCAGCGCGAGTTCCTGCACCAGCTGGCCGATGGCCTGACGCGCTGCGGGCTCGATGTATTCCAGATCGACCATGAAGACGCACACGGCCAGTACGAACTGAATTTCCACCACGCCGACGCGCTTACCAGTGCCGACCATCTGATGCTGTTCAAGCTGGCCGCGCACACGCTGGCCGAGCAGCGCGGCATGGTGTTCTCGATGATGCCAAAGCCCTTCGCCAACCAGCCTGGCAGCGGTATGCATTTCCATGTGTCGCTGTGGAACGCAGGTCGCTCCGGCAGCACTGCGCTCGATTCGCGCTGCGTGTTCGACGATGCGTCGCAAGACCTTTCGATCATCGGCCGCCAGTTCACCGCCGGTGTACTGAAGCATGCCGACGCGCTGTGCGCCATTGCCGCACCGACGGTCAACAGCTACAAGCGCTTGACGGTGGGTGAATCGATCACCGGCACCACCTGGGCGCCGGCCTACGTGGCGCACGGGCCGAACAACCGCACCGCGTTGATCCGAACGCTGAAGGGGCGCATTGAATGGCGCGTGCCGGATGCATCGGCCAACGCTTATCTCGCCACCGCCGCGCTGATTGCCGCTGGCCTCGACGGCATCGACCGTGCGCTCGACCCGGGACCGGCCTGCACCGACGACCTGTTCCAGCTGAGCCTGCCGCAGATACGCGAGCGCGGAATCCCGGTGCTGCCGCAAAGCCTGTCGGCGGCACTCGATGCGCTGGAAGGCAACGATGTGATCCGCGCTGCGCTCGGAGAACCCCTGTCGCGCGAGTTCATTCGGCTCAAGCGCGCCGAATGGACCGAGTACGCCCGCCAGATCAGCTCCTGGGAGATGATGCGCTACGCATCTGCCTTCTGAGAACGACCAGCATCAGGGGCTGACAACGCACGTAAAGGCGCAACATGTCCGGAAACATGTCGTTTCGCCTTTCCAGATAAGTCAACGCATTCATGGCCTGACATCGATCGCGGGCCGATGCCTTCAGTGCGACATCAGCACCGGCAGCGTCATCGCCGACAGGACGGTCCGGGTGGCGCCGCCCAGCCACCATTCGCGGGCTCGGCTATGGCCGTAGCAGCCCATCACCAGCATGTCGGCATCGACATCGGCAGCCTTCGACAACATCAGCTCGCCGACATTGCCTTCAGGCCGACCGCAGCGATGCACTTTCGCGCTCACTGCATGCCGGCGGAGGAAGCACTCGATGGGCAGCGGATGATGAGCGGCTGAGCCGCCGGATTCGTCCCACGACACCACGTGCACCGACTGCGCCAGGCGCAGTAACGGCAAGGCCGCGGAAACGGCCCGGGCCGATGCAGCCGTGCCCTTCCAGGCAATCAGGATGGTTCGGCCCAGTTCGGTGCCCGCTTCGGTAGAGGGCAGCATCAGCGCAGGCTTGCCGGACTCGATCAAGACGGAAGCGGCGAAATCATTGGGGACCTGCGCCGTTTGAGATTCATCGGTGGCTGGTTTGGCCAGCACCAGCAGATCGGCCTCAAAGGCCCGCGGCACGATGGCCGGCTGCGGGTAGTCATCGGCCTGCTTCCAGGCCAGATTCGTCAGACC
>CANHOE010000232.1 GCA_947462175.1 Burkholderiales bacterium
CACTGGCCAGCAGGCCGACGCCGCCGGCCACATGGAACTCGAGCCGCGTCGTGTCGAGAAGAAACACCACCGCCGAATCGACCTGCAGCGCATCGACGGCGACGGCCGGTACCTGCTGCAGCAGCAGCTGGGGATCGCGCGTGTCCACCGCCAGCCGCCCCATTTGCGCCACGAACTCGCTGTAGCTCGCTCGCTGCAAGGCCTGCCGCACGCGCGGGTAGGCCTCGATGCCACGCACAGCCGCGACGACAAAGGGCTTGCCGTCGATCTGCAGCGGGCTCAGCGCGATCTCCACCATCACCTCGCGGCCATCGCGCCGCCGGGCCACCAGTTCCATCTGCGAGCCCATCGGGCGCGCCTTCGGCCCATGGCTGTAGGCTTCGCGATAAGCGGCATGGCGCGGGCGGATCGCATCGGGAACCAACGCGTCCACCATCAGACCGGTCAACTCGCCAACGGGGTAGCCCAGCAGGCGCTCAGCCTCCGGATTGGCCAGCACGATGCGGCCCTCGGCGTCGACCAGCAGCAGCGCATCGGGGTAAGCGCCGAACATCGACCTGTAAATCGCTTCCTCGGCGGGCCCGGACGGGGGCGGCGGTTGCAGCGTCATGTGCAGGCGCTCAGACTCAGCGCAGCGTCACCGCCGAGACGAGCACATAGCCGGCACCGCGCACGGCCTTGATCAACCGCGGGTCGTCCGGGTCGTCGTCGAGCTTGCGGCGCAGGCGGCCGATCTGCACATCGATCGTCCGGTCGAAGGGCGCCGCATCGCGGCCCCGCGTGTGCTCCAGCAGAAAATCGCGCGACAGCACGCGGCCGGCGTGGCGCGCCAGCACACACAGCAGGTCGAATTCGCCGGCGGTCAACGCGACCTGGCGCCCCTCGGCACCACAGACCTGCCGCGCGGCCACATCGATCTCCCACGGGCCGAAACACAGCCGCTCGCGGGGCAGGGCCGCCGCGTCTGCCGCAGGCGCCGCGGGTGCCAGCCGCCGCAGCACCGCCTTGATGCGGGCCAGCAACTCGCGCAGATCGAACGGCTTGGTCACGTAGTCGTCGGCGCCGATTTCCAGGCCCACCACCTTGTCGACCGCATCGCCGCGACCCGTGACGATGATCAGCCCGCACCGCCAGTGCTCGCGCAGCGCGCGGGCGATCGCAAAGCCGTCTTCGCCGGGTAGGCCCAGGTCAAGCAGCACCAGATCGGGTGGATCGGTGGGCATCAGTGCGGTCAGCGCGTGGCCGGAGTCGAGCGCGCTGATGCGAAAACCCTGTTGCGATAGGTAGCCTGCCAGCAGCTGGGTGATGTCGGGCTCGTCGTCGACGATGGCAATGTGGGTGGTCGCTGTCACTCGGCGATTCTGCGACAGCCCCGCACCTCATGTGCTTTGGCACCAGGCCGACCAGCGCAGCCACAAGTCGTGCGACAGCGCCCAGGCCGACGCCACCGCGAGCGTGGCACCCGCCAGCCGCAGCATCAGCACGCTCACCGAGGACCGGCTCCCCCAGCGCGCGCCGATGGCACCCGGCAGCCACAACCCCAGCGACGAGGTCGCAGCGAAGCTGGCCATCGCGAGCGCGCCCTGGACGGGCGTGCTCGCCAACGCGGCGGTCAGCAAGGCCGACTGCAGCAGACCGCAAGGCAGGGCCAGCAGCAAACCGCCTGCAGCGCTCGCGCGCAACGGCGCCGCCATGCGCTGCCAGCCAGGCGCAGGCATTGCCACGACAGGCGCTGAGCCGAGTCGCGCCCACCAGGCTGGCTGGCGTCCAGTCAGCAAAAGCCACAGGCCGAAGCCCAGCACCGCGACGTGCAGCAAGGTCCAGAGGGGGTGCAGCACCGGCGCAGCACTGCCCAGCAGCGTCACCGCACCAACGCTGGCGGCCACCGCCGCGCCGCCGCCCGCATAGCTCGACAGCCGGCCGATCGCGAAGCCGGCCATCAGGGTCTGCCGGTGGGTACTGCCGCAGCGTTGCGTCACTGCGGCGCAGGGGGCACCGCACATCGCTGCGCAATGCGGCGCTCCCGCGAGGCCCATCAACCCGGCCGCAACGATCAGCGGCGCGTCCATCGCCTGCCTGTCGCTCGCCGGATCGACCCGTTCTCAGACCACACGGGAATAGCCCGGCAGCGCCGGATCACGGCCTGACTCGGTGGCCAGATGGCGGTCGAAGACCATCGCAATCGCACGCACGAAATACCAGCCCAGCGGCGTGACCTGGATAGCCGTCGGCTCCAGCACGACGAGGCCCTGCGCCTGCAGGGGCCGCAGACGCTCGATCTCAGCGGCAAAGTACTCCCGCACGCGCACCGCACCAGCCTGTTCGATGGCGTCGAAATCGGCCCGGCCCTGGCACATCAGCGCCATGATGACCTCACGTCGAAGCACATCGTCGTCACTGAGCTCCAGGCCACGAACACTGGCGAAACGCGCCTGGTCGATGGACTCGTAGTACGAGCTCAGCGTCTTGTGGTTCTGGCTGTAACAGCGGCCGATCCTGCCGATCGCCGACACGCCCAGCCCGATCAGATCGCAATCGGCTTGCGTGCTGTAGCCCTGGAAGTTGCGATGCAGCCGGCCCTCGCGCTTGGCCACCGCGAGCGGATCGCCTGGCAGCGCGAAATGGTCCATGCCGATGTGGGTGTAGCCCAGGCCCTGGAAGCCGCTGATGGCCGCGCGCAGCATGTGCACCCGATCGCTGGCGGCGGGCAACTCGTGGGCATGGATGCGTCGCTGTGGCTTGAAGCGCTCCGGCAGGTGCGCATACGCATAGAGGGCAATGCGGTCGGGCCGCAAGGCGCCCATCTGCGCAATGGTGCGCGAGAAAGTGGCTGGCGTCTGCCGAGGCAGCCCGTAGATCAGGTCGGCATTGATCGACTCGAAGCAGATCTCGCGGGCCACGCGCATCAGCGCCTCAACCGCTTCGTAGGGCTGTTCGCGGTGCACCGCCTTCTGCACCTCGGGGTCGAAGTCCTGCACGCCGAAGCTGAGCCTGTTGAAGCCGAGAGCGGCCAGATGCCGCAAGCGCAGCGCATCGACGGTGCGCGGATCCACTTCGATCGACACCTCGGCATCCGGCGCGATGCGAAAAGCTGAACGCAACTCCGCCATCAGCTGCTCGAGTTCGTCATCGTCGAGGAACGTCGGCGAGCCGCCGCCGAGGTGCAACTGGGTCAGCGGCTGGCCGCGGCCGAGCACCGCCACATGGAGGTCGATCTCGCGCCTCAGCGCCTGAAGGTACTCGCCTGCGCGCTCATGCTGGCGCGTCACCACCTTGTTGCAGCCGCAGTAGTGGCAGATCGATTCGCAGAACGGGATGTGCACATACATCGACAGCGGCGCCGCGGCGCAGGCCGCAGTCTCGCCAGCACGCTTTTGCAAGGCAAGTTGGTAGCTCGCCGCATCGAAGCTGTCGACGAAGCGGTCGGCGGTCGGATACGAGGTGTAGCGCGGCCCCGGCACGTCCAGCCGGGACAAGAGTTGACTCACCCGGTCGGCGGTGAGGGGGTCGATCGTCATGCTCACACTCTGCCCAGCCTGAAACCAAGGTGCTTGACGCGGATCAAGCCGGGGGCTCTTCGACGATCAGCAGTGCAGTGATCACACCCGCGACGGCGAACAGCCCCCAGAAGATCAGAAAGCTCACGGTGTAGGTCGCGGCGCGCGACCAGTCGAATACCTCACCGCCAAACCAGCGCAACTCGGCCGGATCGACCACGGCAAAGACCAGCATCTCCGTCAACCCCGCCATCACGAAGGCGGGCCACAGGATCTGCAGGCTGCGCCTGACGAACGCGGCACGCACGATCAGTGCGGCGTGGCCGCGTGGTTGCGGGCCGCCAATGCAGGTTCCAGGGCGCGGTCCGACGGTGCCGCGTTCACTGATGGCGCCTCCAGCACCACCCGGTCGGCGCCGCGCCAGGCGACGATGCCGGTACCGATGGCCGCCACCACCACGATGGCCGGGCCACCGATCACCAGCCACATCATGGGCTCGCGCCACCATGGTCGAGGCGCGCCGGCAGGCTTGTCGATTGATTTCATCATGCTCACTCCTCAACGGTGCATGTCAACGCGGGACCACAAAGGTCGATTTCTCCTCCACCTCGGACTTGTCGCCTCTCGCGTCGACACTCTCGACCTCGAACTTCACCGGATGGACGCCGCTGCCGAGCCGGCGGGCCACATCCGCACCGATCTGCACGCTGACCGGCAGCCATCGTGCTTCCGCCGGGCCGACCTCGAAGTCCGGCTCGCTGGCCACGGCGGCGCCATCGAGGCCCTCTACCTTCACCCGAAAGCGCTGGGTCGTTTCGGTGGCGTTCATCACCTGCAGGCGGTAGACGTTCTCGATGTTGCCTTCGCCGACCATGCGCGCCAGCACACCGCGGTCACGCACCACGTCGACCCGGAACGGGCTGCGCAGTGCGAGGCTGGTGACGAAGGCCCCGCAGATCAGCAACAGCACGGCGCTGTAGATCAGCACGCGTGGCCGCAAAACGCGACGCCAGGTCTGCTTCGCGGACAAGCGTTGCGTCAGGCCGTTCTGCGTCGCGAACCGGATCAGCCCTTGCGGGTACTTCATCTTGTCCATCACGTCGTTGCAGACGTCGATGCATGCGGCGCAGCCGATGCAGGCGTATTGCAGGCCCTCGCGGATGTCGATGCCGGTCGGGCAGACCTGCACGCACAGCGTGCAGTCGATGCAGTCGCCCTTGCGGAGCGCACGCGGATCGGCGCTGCGTGGCCGCGATCCGCGCGGCTCGCCACGCTGCGGGTCGTAGCTGACGATCATCGTGTCGTGGTCGAACATCGCGCTCTGGAAGCGCGCATACGGGCACATGTACAGGCAC
>CANHOE010000233.1 GCA_947462175.1 Burkholderiales bacterium
CTTCGTCCGCTTGTGCCCTCCTCCGCCATTCCGCCAGCCGACCTCGAGACGACGGTGCTCGCACTCAACAGCGGATCGTCCTCGCTGAAGTTCGGCCTGTATCGAGTGCGCCGGTCAGCGGTGGCCTGCCTGCTGAGTGGAGAGGCGCAGGCCATGGGCAGCAAGGCAGCGCGCATTCAAGCCTCGGATGCAAAGGGCAGGGAGCTGCTGAACGACGACACCGCCATGCTCGATCACAGCGATGCGGTCCGTACCATCGCCGACCTGCTCGCCCGTGGCCCTTGGCCCGCACCTCAGGCGATCGGGCACCGCATCGTGCATGGCGGGCCGGGTTTGCGCGAACACTGCCGGATCGATGAGGTCGTGCTGCACCGCCTGGAAGCTGCCACTGCCTTCGCCCCGCTGCACACGCCCGCCGCGCTGACCGTCATCCACCAGGCGATGGCGCACTTCCCCGGCCTGCCCCAGGCAGCATGCTTCGACACCACCTTCCATGCCGGGATGCCCGATATCGCCCGCGTGCTGGCCTTGCCCCGCGTGCTGCGAGCCGAGGGAGTTCAACGCTACGGCTTCCACGGCCTGTCGTGTGAATCCATCGTGCATCAGCTGGCCGACGCACTGCCCCCTCGCCTGCTGATTGCGCACCTGGGGAACGGCGCCAGCGTCACCGCCGTGCTGAACGGCCTGTCGATCGACACCAGCATGGGCCTGACACCCACCGGCGGGCTAATCATGGGCACACGAAGCGGCGACCTCGACCCCGGCACGCTCGCGTACCTGATGCGCGAGAAAAAGCTGGACGCCACTGGCGTGCAAGACCTGATCGACCACCGCAGCGGCCTGCTGGGCATCTCGGGTCTGGCCAGCGACATGCGGGCACTGCATGCAGCCGCCGCGACGAATGCCGACGCGGACCTCGCGATCCGAATGTTCTGCTACGCCGCCGCGAAAGCGCTGGCCGCGATGAGCGCCGCGCTCGGCGGCGTTGATCTGATCGTGTTCACAGGTGGCATCGGCGAGAACGATGCCCAGGTGCGAGCCGCCATCTGCAGCCGCCTGGGGGGCCTCGGCGTGACGCTGGACGACACCCGCAATCTCGATGCCGATCGACCCCAGCGCGAGTTGATCAGCGCTGACAGCGCGCGCTGCACGGTGCGCGTGCTGTGTTCGCAGGAAGACGAGCAGATCGCACGGCACGCGTGGGCGCTGTGTTGATCAATCTCCGATGACGGCATCGATCATCGCTTGTGCGTCGTGCAGCATCGTCTGCAGATGCTGCGGTCCACTGAAGCTCTCGGCATAGATCTTGTAGAGCGCCTCCGTGCCTGACGGTCGCACCGCGAACCAGCCGCTGGCGGTGACGACCTTGATGCCACCGATGGCCGCCCCGTTGCCCGGCGCCTGGGTCAGCACAGACTGGATCATGTCGCCGGCCAGTTCGGTGGCGGTGATCTGCTGCGACGACAGGCCAGCCAGGCGCTGCTTCTGCTGTGGTGCCGCGGGAGCCTCGACCCGCTGCGCGACAGGGCTGCCACCTGCCTCGGCCAGATCGGCATACAAGGCACCCAGGTCGCGCCCCGTCACGGCCGTGATCTCGGCAGCCAGCAGCGCCGCCGTGATGCCGTCCTTGTCGGTGGTCCACGTCGAACCGTCGCGCCGCAGAAAGCTAGCGCCGGCGCTTTCCTCGCCCGCAAAGCCCAGGCTGCCGTCGAGCAAGCCGGCCGAGAACCATTTGAACCCCACCGGTGCCTCGAAGATCTCACGGCCCAAGCGCTGCGCCACGCGATCGATCAGTTGCGTGCTGACCACCGTCTTGCCGATGCCTGCCTGAGCGCCCCACCGCGGCCGGTGGCGAAACAGGTGGTCGATGGCCACGCACAGGTAGTGGTTGGGCGGCAACAGGCCAGCCGACGGCGTGACGATGCCATGGCGATCGTGGTCGGGGTCGCAGGCAAAGGCAATGTCGAAGCGGTCCTTCAGCGCAAGCAGACGCTGCATGGCGAAGGCTGATGATGGGTCCATGCGGATCTGACCATCCCAATCCAGCGTCATGAACCCGAAGGTCGGATCGACCTGCTGGCTAACCACCGTCAGATCGATCTTCCAGCGCTCGGCGATCGCCGGCCAGTAGTGCACCCCGGCGCCACCCAGCGGATCAACGCCGACGCGGACCTGGGCATCGCGGATCGCTTCCATGTCGATCACGTGCGCCAGGTCTTCAACGTAGTTGCCGAGGAAGTCATGGTGGTGCGTTGTCGCCGCGCGCATCGCTTGAGCGTGCGGCATGCGGTGCACGCCCCGCAGCCCGTTGTCGAGAAAGGCGTTTGCCGCCCCCTGGATGGCGTCGGTCACGTCCTCGCCGGCCGGACCACCGTGCGGCGGGTTGTACTTGAAACCACCGTCGCGCGGCGGGTTGTGCGACGGGGTCAGGACGATGCCGTCGGCCCGCGTGCCGCTGCGGCAGCGGTTGTGCTTGACGATGGCGTGCGAGATCGCTGGTGTCGGCGTGTAATCGTCGCGTGCGGCCAGCACCACGTCGACACCGTTGGCCGCCAGCACCTCCAGCGCACTCGCGGCTGCAGGCACGGACAGCGCGTGCGTGTCCTGCCCCAGGAACAGCGGGCCGGTGATGCCCTGCGCGCGCCGGTGGTCACACACCGCTTGAGTGATCGCCAGCACGTGCCATTCGTTGAACGAACGGTCGAGGGACGAGCCGCGGTGCCCAGAGGTGCCGAATGCAACGCGCTGGGCTGCGACCGTGGGATCGGGCTGATCCTCGAAATACGCAGCGATCAGCAGTGACACATCGATCAACGCCGTCGGTGGCGCCGGCTGGCCGGCCAGGTGACTGTTGCGCATGGCAGCGACTCCGTGGGACCCACCATCGTCGTGCGGTGCCGAGTGCGTGTCTGTTCGCTGCCGCACCTCATCGTCGGCACCATGTTCTCCAGCGCACAGACGATCCATGGCTGCGCGCCTATGTTCGAACGGGAAAGCCGCACCGACGAACGTCGCCAGCGGCCACACCCCGGAGCATGCAGATGACGGAAGCGGAACCCGAGTTGCTCGGCAAGATGGACGCCTACTGGCGGGCCGCGAACTACCTGTCGGTGGGCCAGCTCTACCTGTACGACAACCCACTGCTGCGCGAGCCGCTGACGATGGCGCACATCAAGCCACTGGTGGTGGGCCACTGGGGCACGGTGCCGGGGCAGAACTTCATCTACGTGCACCTGAACCGCGCCATCCGGAAGTACGACCTGAACATGTTCTACGTCTCGGGCCCGGGGCACGGTGGCGCCGCACTCGTCGCCAATGTGTACCTCGAAGGCACCTGGAGCGAGTTCTATCCCGGCATCACGAAGGACATGGCAGGCTTGAAGCAGTTGTTCAAGCAGTTTTCGTTTCCGGGGGGTATTTCCAGCCATGTCGCACCGACCACGCCGGGCTCGATCCACGAAGGCGGCGAACTCGGCTACTCGCTCAGCCATGCCTTCGGCGCGGCTTTCGACAACCCTGACCTGATCGTCGCCTGCGTGATCGGCGATGGCGAGGCCGAGACCGGCCCGCTCGCCACCGCCTGGCATTCCAACAAGCTGCTCGATGCCGCCACGGATGGCGCCGTGCTGCCCATCCTGCATCTCAATGGTTTCAAGATCAGCAACCCGACGCTGCTGGCGCGCATTGGTCATGAGGAACTGGAGCAGTACTTTCTGGGCTGCGGCTGGCTGCCCATCTTTGTCGAGGGGCATGACCCGATGACGATGCACCGCTTGATGGCGAACGCCACCGACCGGGCCATCGAGCTGATTCAGCAGATCCAGGACGAGGCCAGAAACACCGGCTCGAAGCAGAGCCCGAAGGACCGCCCCCGCTGGCCGGTGATCGTTCTGCGCTCACCGAAGGGCTGGACGGGACCGACCACCGTGGACGGCGTACAGATCGCCGACACATTCCGTTCGCACCAGGTGCCGATCCTGGTGAGCCCGGCTTTCCCCGCGCATGTCCAGTTGCTCGAAGCATGGATGCGAAGCTACCGACCCGAGGAGTTGTTCGACACCGACGGCAGGCTGTCGCCCGAGCTCGCCGAGCTGGCACCGACCGGCGTTCGGCGCATGGGCGCCAACCCGCACGCCAACGGCGGTCTGTTGCTGCGCGAATTGCAACTGCCCGACTTCCGCGATTACGCGGTGCAGGTCCAGGCACCGGGCATGGATGAGGCGCAGGACACACGGGTACTCGCCAGCTTCCTGCGCGACGTGGCGCAGCTCAACCAGACGGCGCGCAACTTCCGCCTCTTCGGGCCCGACGAAACCGTCTCGAACATGCTCGGTGCGGTGTTCGAAGTCACCAGCCGCCAATGGGATGCCGAAATTCTGGGCAACGACGAGTTCCTGCAACCCAGTGGCCAGGTGCTCGACTCGATGCTCAGCGAACACCAGTGCCAGGGCTGGCTGGAGGGCTACCTGCTGACTGGGCGGCATGGCCTGTTCAACAGCTACGAGGCCTTCATTCGCATCGTCGACTCGATGGTCAGCCAGCACGCGAAATGGCTCAAGGTGACGCGCGAGCTGCCATGGCGTCGCCCCATCGCCTCGCTGAATTACCTGCTGACCTGGCACGTCTGGCAGCAGGACCACAACGGCTTCACGCATCAGGACCCGGGCTTCATCGACCATGTGGTCAACAAGAAGGCCGACATCGTGCGCGTGTACTTGCCGCCGGATGCGAACTGCCTGCTGTCGGTGACCGACCACTGCCTGCGCAGCCGCAACTATGTCAACGTGGTGATCGCCGGTAAACATGCGCTGCCACAGTGGTTGAC
>CANHOE010000234.1 GCA_947462175.1 Burkholderiales bacterium
AGCACGCCGTAGTTCACAGACGGGCCCACTTCGCCAAGGCCGGGGCCGATGTTGTTCACGCAGGCCAGGATGGCGGTGAAGGCGCTCACCACGTCCAGGCCGCTGAGCAGCATCAACATCGTCAGGCCCACCAAGGTGGCGCCGTAGATCATCATGAAGGCGATCACACTTTGCATGATGCGGTCGCTGACCGCCACACCACCCAGCACCACCGGGTTGACGACACTTGGATGAACGATGCGCACCAGTTCGCGCCGCGATTGCTTGAGCAGCAGAAGCAGGCGCACCATCTTCACGCCGCCCCCGGTGCTGCCGGCGCAGGTGGCAAAACAGCCGAGCAGGATCATCAGGAAAGGCGCGAACAGCGGCCACTGCGCATAGTCGTGGTTGGCAAAGCCGGTGGTGGTGGCGACAGAAATCACGTGAAACGCGGTGTGGCGCAGAGACTCCAGAAAGCTGGGGTAGGTGCCTTGCACGGTGAGATACACCGCAATGAGCGCAATCGCGCCCAGCACCACGGCGTAGAAGGCACGCACTTCGGTGTTGCGCCACAAGGGGCCCAGTGAACGGCCTCGCGCGGCGGCAAAGTACACCAGCAGGTTGATGCCTGAAAGCATCATGAACAGCATCGCCACGGCTTCAATGGACTGTGAATTCCAGTGGCCGAAGCTCGCGTCGTAGCTTGAAAAGCCACCCAGGCTGACGGTGGTGCACATGTGCAGGAAGGCGTCGATCCAGCTCATGCCGGCGATGCGATAGGCGAAAAAACAAGCCAGCGACAGCAGGCCGTAGGTGCTCCAGATGACACGTGCGGTGTCGGCAATGCGTGGCGTGAGCTTCTGGTCCTTCATCGGACCGGCGGCTTCGGCCTTGAACAGCTGCGTGCCGCCCACCCCCAGCAGCGGCAATATCGCCACTGCCAGAACAATGATGCCCAAGCCCCCCACCCACATCATGAAGCAGCGCCAGACGTTGACCGAGAGCGGCAGTGCTTCCAGCCCGCTGATGGCAGTGGCGCCGGTGGCGGTGAAGGCGGACATGGCTTCGAAATAGGCGTTGGTGGCGCTCAGGCCGGGCACGGCCAGCCACAGCGGCAAAGCGCCAAACAAAGGCAGCGTGAGCCAGGTCAGGCCGACCAGCACAAAACCGTCGCGAGGCTGCAGCTCGCGCCGGAAACGGCGTGTCAGCAGGCTCATCACGATGCCGCTGACCAATGTGGTGGCGGTGGCGATGACAAAGGCGTTTTCGGCGAGGTCATGCCCCAAAACCGCGAAAGCCAGTGGCACCAGCATCAACAGCGCAAACAGGGCAACCATGCGGCCCACCAGCGCAACAACGGCCAAGGCGCCCATCAGAACATGAAGGTGGCGCTGACCTGGAACAGCTTTTCGATCTCGCGCACCATGCGCTTGCGCGGTACGAAGACGATGACGTGGTCGTTGGGTAGCACCAGCGTGTCGTGGTGGGCGATGATGACCTGCGGCTTGGCGTCTTCGCCGGCATCGCTGCCGTCCGGCCGGTGCAGGCCACGCACGATGGCGCCCACCTGTGCGCCCTTCGGCAGGCCGACTTCTTCGATGCGCCGACCGGCCATCTTGCAGGTCTTGCGGTCACCGCGCACGATGGCTTCCAGCGCCTCGGCCGCGCCGCGGCGCAGGCTGTGCACGGCTTCGACATCGCCGCGCCGCACAAAGGCCAGCAACTCGCCGATGACGGCCTGCGCCGGAGAAATGGCGATGTCGATGGTGGTGCCCTGGACCAGGTCTGCATACGCCTTGCGGTTGACGACGGCCAGCACGCGGCGCGCGCCCAGCCGTTTGGCCAGCAGGCAGCCCATGATGTTGTCCTCGTCGTCATTGGTGAGGGACAGGAACAGGTCCATGTCCTGCACGTTTTCGTCGGCCAGCAGGTCTTCGTCGGTGCTGTCACCATGGAGCACCAACACGTCGGGAGGCAACTGCGTGGCCAGGTATTCGCAGCGCTGGCGCACGGGCTCGATGATCTTGACCTCGTAGTCGCCGTGGATCTCGCGCGCCAGGCGCAGGCCCACCTTGCCGCCGCCGGCGATCATCAGCCTCTTCACCGGCCGGTCGGCCTTGCGCAGCGCGCCGAGCACAGTACGGATGTGTTCGGTGGCGGCCAGCACAAAGACTTCGTCGTCGGGTTCGATGCGGGTGCTGCCGTCCAGCGTGGGCAGGGCCATGTCGCGCCGGTAGATGGCCACGATGCGCATGTCCAAACCCGGTACCAATTGCGGGATCTCGGCCAGGCTGTGCTGGACCAGCGGCCCGCCGGCCACGGCCCGCACGGCGATCAGGCTGACCAGACCATGGGCAAACTCCAGCACCTGCAGCGCTTCGGGGTATTCGATGAGCTTGCGGATGGTGCGCGTGACACTTTCTTCAGGGCAGATCACCTGGTCCACGGCAAAGCCGCTCTTGTCCATCAGTGCGCTGCCATTGACAAATTCCGGGCTGCGCAGCCGGGCGATGGTGGTGGGTACGTTGAACACGTCGTGTGCCACCTTGCAGGCCACCAGGTTGGTTTCGTCCATCGGCGAGCAGGAAATGAACATGTCGGCGTCTTCGATGCCGGCTTCGCGCAGCACGCTGGGCTGGATGCCGTTACCGGCCACGCCGCGCAAGTCCATGCGGTCTTGCAGCTCCTGCAAGCGCGCCGGGTTCGTGTCGATGACCGTGATGTCGTTCTGCTCGGACACCAGGCTTTCGGCCACACTTTCACCGACCCGGCCGGCGCCCAGGATCAAGATCTTCATGGAGGGTGATTCTCGCCCGCAGCCGGCGTCGGATACAAAACCCGTAACACCGATGACCGACGGCTGCTCAATCAACGTCCGAAGGCATCCCGCAAAGCCCGCCGCAATTCGCCCTGGGTTTGCGGCGCGTGCAACAGCGCCACGCGCTGGCCTTTGGCGTCGAACAGCACCACCGTCCCATCGCTGGCCTGGTGCTGATTGGCAAAGGCCTGCCCGTCCGGCAACGCCAGCGATGCGACCACGAAATGCACCGAATCTGCATAGCTGGGCCGCAGGTCGTTGAGCAGGTTCATGACCGACGCACCGGCGAGATAGTTGCTGTCCATGGCCAGCACGAGCACCGCCTGCCCCTGACCGATGCGCGACAAGTCGGTGGGATAACTGCCCTTGGGCAGCCGGCTCCAGATAAGACCGCCGGATCCGACAATGATCCCGGTGACGATCAGGCGCCGTCGCCACGGCGACGAGGTGCGGTGGGGTGGTGTGGGCTGCTTTTGCATGGCCGAGAGAGCATAGCAAGGCGGCCTCCTGCCGAGCGGGCACAGCGTCTGCGCTGCAGCGTCGATCTGCACGCCCCGAACCGGACATTCAAGGCGCATCGCCATGAAGCTCAAGGTCACCAGCCCCATGCCCCATGCCCATTTGCCGTCAGTCAGCGCCGGTTCTCCAACGCCGAACGGCGTTACGCCCCGCATGCTTGGCTTCATAGAGCGCACGATCGGCACGCACCACCGCCTCCATGGCTTCCATGTCCGAGCCGGTCAGCAAGGAAACTCCAATGCTGACGGTGATTCCGATCGAGTGTCCTGCGAACTGCAGAGGCTCCAGCGAGACTTGCAGACGAAGGCGTTCACTCAATGCCTCGGCCTCATCAAGTGCAGTGTTCGGAAGGAGCATCGTGAACTCCTCGCCACCCGTGCGGCTAAAGACATCACCCGCTCGCGTGTGCCCGCTGACCACCCGTGCAACGTGTTTGAGCACGGCGTCGCCTGCCGAATGACCCCAGGTGTCATTGACCTGCTTGAAATGATCCAGGTCGAGCGCCAGCACGCTGCAGTGCGAACTTGGGTGGCGCTGCAGCCTCTCGAACTCGACGCCCAGCGCCTGAATGAAGCTGCGTCTGTTGGCCACACCGGTCAACTCATCGGTGGTGGCTTGCATGATCAATGCTTGCTGGGCCAGTTTCAGGGCAGTCACATCGTCACGCGTAACGACATAGCGCGGTGGATCACTCGCCTCGATCTGCGACACGCGCACCATGAACCAGCGCTGCTCCGAGGGCGAATGACACGCACACTCGAATTGGAAGTGCGTGCGATGCCCTGCGAGCACCTCTCGCAGCAACAACAGGAACTGCCCGGATTCCGTGGCATCGGGCGTGGACATGGAGGCAGCGAGCTCGCAAAAGCCAAGGTAGTTGGCGCCCGCCTGCAGGTCAACCAGCGAACCGCCGTTGCCGGCAGCGAAATCGAGCCACGCGCGGTTCACGGTGACGATGACGCCGGTGGCGTCGATCACGCAGACATGGGCACTCAGTCCATCAAGGACCGATCGCGTGAATCTTTGCGAAGCCTGCAGCTCCAGTTCCATGCGCCGCCGATCGGTGATGTCCACCACATAGACAAGGCGATGCAATCGGCCTTCGCCTCCAGGCACCTTGACTGAGCGCGAGATGACGTTCAGCGCAGCACCGTCGCGCCTCAGCACTTCCCACTCGCCGTCCATATCGCCGCGACGACCATCGAGGTAGTCGCGGTGCAGCGCCATGACGCGCTCGCGCTGCGGCGGAGCAAACAGCATCGTGAAACTTTGACCCAGCAACTCGTCCGGTCGATAGCCGTAGATCAGGCAATAGGAGGGGTTCACGCTGCGAAAGACGCCGTCGTGATCGATAACGGCCACGCCAATGGGCGAGCGCTCAACAATCTGGCCCATCAGCCGCAGCGCGTCTTCAGTCAGGCCGTGGCCTTGCGGTGCAATTGAAAGCAAGTCGTCCTCGTCAGGCAAGGAACCGTCTACCGGACATCG
>CANHOE010000235.1 GCA_947462175.1 Burkholderiales bacterium
AAAGCCCCGGTAAACAGGGCGACCAGGTAGGCCGTGTGCAGCGCCAGCACCAACATGCTGAACACATCTTCCCAGTAGAAGGCAGGTGCAAACAGATAGCGGCCGAAGACAACTTTTTCCCAGATGCAGCCGGTGATCATGATGGCGTAGAGGGTCAACGTCTTGACCACGACCGACCAAGTCGCCAACGCCAGGCCGTCACCGGTAGAGAGGTAGCGCAGAACGAAGAACAGACTTGCAAGAAACACAAGAAACTGCACCGGCGCCAGGATGCCCTGGACCAACGTCCACACCGTCGAGTCCCGGCGAATGCGCTCTTCGGCCGTGTACAGCGGCGGTCTCGGTTCCAGCGGTGACCCTCTTTCGAACATCGATTTCCTCAACGGGCTGCGACTCAGTGAAATCGAATTTAGACGGTGAGTTTGTAAATGTCAATCCAGATTGACGTAAATCTAGCTTGACAGTTCTGGGGGCGCCCTTGATCATCTGCAAAAGCTGTCGGACCACGGTTGCCTTGATGCGCCTGCCTTCGACGCTTCCGCTAGCGCGACCGCCTTGGGGCTGTTGGCGCTCCATGCAGGTCTTCAAAGGGGCGTCAGCGATGCGAATGCGTGGCGAAACCTCAGCTTTGGTACCGGTTTCTGCGGAGTCGCGCGTTCGTCAGGCCTTGCCGGGTCAGGCAGCGCCTGGGGCCGGTTGGCCTCAAGCGATCTTCGAGGCGGCGGTTCAGTCACTGGTCGTCTCCAGAAGACTTGACGGCACCGCCATTGGTAACGGCCGGATGGAAAGCTCAGCGGAGGCGTTGCAAGCAGCGGGGGTCAGAAACGCAAGGGAGCCCCTGTTCTCAGCAGCTTTTCTGGCGGGACCTCCCCCAGACCGTTGCGTGCCGCTTGGTGGAGGGGCAACGCTGCGGTCTCCGCCATCGACGAATGGGCAGCGCAGCCAGGGAGCTCGTCCTGCCAGGAGACTTGCAATGACCCGAACGACGCCCCAAGCGTTGTCCACTGACACGCAAAATGGTGCCGCCCCCAACGAAGTTGATTCCGATGGCTGGTCCGAGGTCCACCGGCTTCCCTTCAACACTGACTCGCCAACCTGGCTGCAGAAGCGGCTGGAGCGGCCCGAAGCCGAAGAACGAATGAGTCGCCTGGTCAATACGCTCGAAGCCGCAGTGATACCGCGGCTTGTCGAGGCTCATCGCGCTGCGCCACTGGGCGGAATGCTCCCTGCCGTCGTGAGCCCCACGCCTACTCCTGCGGAAGTCGAGGAGTTTGTTCAATTGCTGCTGCATCGCGACGATGCGTCGATTTCGACATTCATCGCGACGCTGCGCGGCAGAGGCATGTCGATCGAGGTGGTGTTCCTGGAGCTGCTGTCCGCAGCAGCTGGCCAGTTGGGGGGGCTCTGGGAAGAGGATTACTGCGATTTCACCGACGTCACCATCGCGCTCGGTCGGCTACAGAATTTGCTGCAGGTGTTGAGCCCCCAGTTGGGCGCCGAGGCGGCACTGCCAGCCAATGCGCGTCGCGTTCTGCTGGTCCCGTCACCGGGCGAGCAGCACACCTTCGGGCTCTCGATGGTCGCCGAATTCTTCGTGCACGCTGGCTGGGAAGTCGCGAGCGGGAAGGGGGCCTATCGGGACGAAGCGGTCGACATGGTCAGCCGCGAGTGGTTCGATGTGATTGGCTTTTCCGTTGGCAGTGAAGTCCGGCTCGACTGGTTGACGGCGTGTATCGCTTCTGTCCGTCAGCTTTCGCGCAACCCGGCGATCGGCGTCCTGGTCGGGGGGCCAGTCTTCACGGCCAATCCCGAGTTGTCGGCTGTCGTTGGCGCGGATGCGACCAGCAAGGATGGCAAGCAGGCACCTCACGCCGCTGAATCATTGGTTTCAAATCGCGCCCCTGGTCGCTGACAATAACAAGGTACTTCAGACCTGCCTCATGAGCTTTGCCTGCCTCTCCTTCTCAGGTGACACCCAATGATCGGGTTCGCGCAGCCCTCGCGCTCCCTGGGGCCCCTGACGGTTGAGTCCGTCAGCAAACTGATTGCCGCGGCTGCCGACGTGTCATTGGTTGTCGATGCCAATGGCGTGATCTGCGACATGGCCTTCGGCAGCGACAGCCTGAAGAATCTGGGCTATGACCGCTGGATCGGTCAGCCCTGGATTCAAACCGTCACCAAGGAAAGCCGGCCCAAGATCGAGGCTCTGCTGCGCGACGCCGATTCGCAGGCGACGCCGCGCTGGCGCCAGGTCAATCACCCGTCTGACTCGGGAACCGATTTCCCGCTTTCTTATTGCGCCGTCAGGGTCGAGGGAGATCCCTCTTCTACGGTACCCGGGCATTCCGTGGTCTACGGCCGAGATCTGCGTGCCGTTGCAGCGATGCAGCAGAGCCTGCTTGACGCGCAACAGGCCTCGCTGCACGAGCACTGGCGGTTGCGCGATGCACAGTCGCGGTATCGGCACTTGTTCCAGGGCTCCAGCGAAGGCCTGCTGATCATCGACGGCGTGACCCAGAAGGTCACCGAGGCCAATCCAGCCGCCCACGCACTGCTGGCCGATGTCTCGCGCAAGCTGGTGGGCTCGTCCTTCCCGATCGGCCTGGAGGAACGTGGTGCGGAGGCCGTGCAGGGCATGCTGGTCAGTTTGCGCTCAACGGGCAAGGCCGATGACGTCCGCGCGCGCCTGGCCGATGGCGGCGCCGAGCTGTGGGTCTCCGGCTCGATCTTTCGTCAGGAAAACGGCTCGATGTTGTTGCTGCGCCTGTCGCGCGTGGCACCCGACGGCTTGGTGCTTTCCCAGCCCAGTGCGCATTCATTGCTCGTCAAGCTGTTGCAGAGTTCACCCGATTGCATGGTCATCACCGACCTCGACGGTGCCATCGTCATGGCCAATGCTTCCTTTATTCAGCTGGTGCAGTTGGCCTCGGAAGAGCAGGTGCGCGGCGAATCACTCGGGCGCTGGCTGGGCAGCACCGGGGTCGAGCTCAATGTGCTGATCGCCACCTTGCGGCAGCGCGGCACGGTGCGTCTGTTTCCAACCACCCTGCGCAGCGACCAAGGCACACCCAGCGACGTCGAGATTTCGGCGGCGATGGTCTCGGATGGCGAGCAGTCCTGCCTCGGCTTCACCATTCGGGACGTCAGTCGGCGCCTGAGCAACGATGCCCGTGCTGCCAAGGAATTGCCCCGCTCGGTCGGTCAGCTCTCGGAGCTGGTTGGGCGCGTGCCGATGAAAGACATCGTCGGTGAGACCACCGACCTGATCGAACAGCTGTGCATCGAGGCGGCCCTTGAACTGACTCGCGATAACCGTGCCGCAGCGGCAGAGATGTTGGGCCTGTCGCGGCAGAGTCTGTACGTCAAGCTGCGCCGCTACGGCTTGAGCGACCCGACTTCCGAAGGCGAAAAATAGGGTGGATCGTGGCGCGGTTGCCGTGCTGGTGTTGGTGGACATCGCGCCCGGGTCCAGGGTGTGGGGTTTCGGTCGATTCGTCATCGGTCGCTTCGACCTCTATCGCGTCCCCGGCTTGAGTTTTTTCAAGGTTCTGGGCAGCGGCTACGAATCCGGCTTCGGGCTGCGACCCAGCCTGTCGCGCCAAGGACTGTTCTGCCTGTTCGACGACGAGCCCGCGGCCGATGCGTTTCTGGCCGACTCGACAGTGACCGCCAGCTATCGTGCCCATGCGCGCGAGTTCTTTGCGGTCAAGCTCAGGGCGTTCAGTTGCCGGGGCAGTTGGGCGGGAGTGAGCTTTCCGGTCAATGCACAAGCGCCCGCTCGTGGCCCGATAGCGGCGCTGACCCGGGCGTCGATTCGGTTGCCCAAGGCTGCGGCGTTCTGGCGCCAGGCGCCGCTGACCCAACGCTCTCTGGATGGTGCACAGGGTTGCCTGTTCTCGGCGGGTGTGGGCGAGGCGCCGCTGTTGCGCCAGGCCACCTTCACCATGTGGGACAGCGTTGCGCACATGGATGCCTATGCCCGCAGTGGCGCGCATCTCGAGGCGATCAAGGCGGCGCAGCGCCACGGCTATTTTTCCGAATCCATGTTTGTGCGCTTTGTGCCCAGCGGTGCGCAGGGAACGTGGTTGGGGCGCCGCTATGGCTGAGGCCCTGCGCGAGCACCGGGTGGTGGTCATTGGGGCCGGCGTGGCGGGCCTGGTCAGCGCGCTGCTGCTGGCGTGCCGCGGATTGCAGGTCACGCTGGTCGAGCGTGCTGATACCCCGGGTGGAAAGATGCGCCGGGTGATGGTCGATGGTGCGGGCATCGACTCCGGCCCCACCGTGTTCACGATGCGTTGGGTCTTTGAGCAGATCTTCGCAGCCGCCGGTTCGTCCCTGACGGAGCAGCTGCGTCTGCAGCCGCTGGGCGTGCTGGCTCGGCACGCCTGGCGCGCTGACGAACGGCTCGATCTCTTCGCCGATGCCGAACGGTCCGCCGATGCGATCGCGCAGTTCTCCGGGCCGAACGAGGCGCGTCGCTTCATGCAGTTCTGCGCACAGGCGCGTACCGTTTACGACACGCTTGAGGGCCCGTACATCCGCTCGCAGCGGCCGACGCTGCTGGGCATGGCACGTGATCTCGGGCCGCGCGGTCTGGGCGTGTTGGCCGGGCTCGGGCCGTTTGCTTCGCTTTGGCGCTCGCTTGCCAAACACTTCCACGACCCTCGACTGCAGCAGCTGTTCGGTCGCTATGCCACTTACTGCGGCTCATCGCCGTTTGCTGCGCCGGCCACGCTGATGCTCGTCGCGCAGGTCGAGATGGA
>CANHOE010000236.1 GCA_947462175.1 Burkholderiales bacterium
ATCAGCCACGACCGCTGGTTCCTCGACCGCATCGCGACGCACATCCTGGCCGCAGAAGGCGACTCCAAATGGGTCTTCTTCGACGGCAATTACCAGGAATACGAAGCCGACAAGAAGAAGCGCCTCGGCGAGGAAGGCGCACGGCCGAAACGGGTGCGTTTCAAGGCGCTCAAATGATTGCAGCGATGCCGGCTGTGAGGTCCGCGTGGCTGCTCAAGGTCGCGTTCTCGGCCAGCGTCTTGCTGCTGGCGGCTTGCGCGGCGGTGCCGCCGTCGCCCACGGCGGCCTCTGCTGCCGTATCGCCGTTCGGTGCAGCTGCCACTGGTCCTGCTGGTGCCGCGGCGCGTACTCCGGCAGCGCCAGGTGCCGCCCCGCCAGCCGCCACGGCCCCGGGCGCGCCGCGTCCCTTTGCCGAAGTGATCAAGGACGCCAAGCAGATGAGCGGCCTGTTCACGCTGTGGCAGAAGGACGAGAAGGTCTGGCTGGAGCTGAAGCCGTCCGACTTCAACCAGCCTCTGTTCCTGTCCCCGAAGCTGAAGACGGGGATCGGTGAACCGCGTTTCTTCGGCGGCTTGATGGGCGACGAACTGGTGATCGAGTTCCGGCGCATCTATAACGTGGTGCAGATGGTTGCGCGCAACACCGAATACGTCGCTGCGCCGAAGACGCCGGCCGGTCGCGCGGTGGAAGCGGCGTTCTCGCCCAGCCTGCTGTCGGCGACGACGGTGGCGAGCCTGCCGCATCCCGATCGGGAGTCGGTGCTGGTGGAAGCCAATGCGCTGTTCGTCAACGACATGATGGGCATCGCGCAGGGTCTGCAGCGCCAGTATCGGCAGGGCTATGCGCTGGACGGGCGCAACTCTGTGATCACCGACGTGCGCTCCACCGACGACCTGCTGGTGCTGGAGGTGCTGAGCCATTACGCCACCGGCACGATCGCGCTGCCGAGTCCTGGCGCCGCGCCACCGGGGGCACCGCAACCGTCACAGCCGCAGACGGTGCCCGACCCGCGCAGCGTGTTCATGACGCTGCACTACTCGCTGGCGAAATTGCCCGAACAGGTGATGGCGGCGCGCCAGGCCGATGGCCGCGTCGGCCACTTCACCACCAACCGCTCCGACTTCAGTGACGACCTGTCTCGCTCGCCCCGCCAGCGATTCGTGAACCGTTGGCGGCTCGAGAAGTCCGACCCTGCAGCCGAGCTGTCGCCACCAGTCAAACCGATCACCTTCTGGCTCGACCGCACCATCCCCGAAAAGTACCGGGCCTCGATCACCGCTGGCATCCTCGAATGGAACAAGGCGTTCGAGAAGATCGGCTTCAAGGACGCGATCCGTGTCGAGGTGCAACCTGACGACGCGCCCTGGGACACGCTGGACTTCGGTCGCAACTCGGTGCGCTGGATGACCAATTCCAACCCGTCGTTCGGCGCCATCGGTCCGAGCCATGTCGATCCGCGCTCGGGCGAGATCCTCGACGCTGACATCGGCATCGAAAGCCTGTCTTCGCGCAGCCTGCGCGCGTTGCGGTCCCAGGTGCTGGCGTCTTCACCGGCCGGCGCGTCGTCTGACCTGCCGCCTGAGCTGGCCGCGCGTGGCATGCGAGCGCAAAGCTGGTGCGCCTACGCCGACCAGGCCGCCGAGCAATTGGGCTATGCGCTCGATGTGCTCGAAGCCCGCGGTGACATCGCGCCGGACAGCCCCGAATCAGAGGCCTTCGTGCAGGGCTACATGAAGGACGTGACGATGCACGAGGTCGGCCACACGCTGGGCCTGCGTCACAACTTCCGCTCTTCACGTGCGTATACCGAAGCGCAGCTGGCTGACCCGGCATTCACTGCCACCCACGGCATCAGCGGTTCGGTGATGGAGTACGCCGCGCTGAACCTGGCTGAACCTGGTGTGCCCCTGCCCAGGCAGGGCACGGTGTTCAACGCGACCATCGGGCCCTATGACTACTGGGCGATCGAGTACGCCTACCGCCCGCTGCCGCCGGATCAGGAAACCAGCGAGCTGGCCAGGATCGCCGCGCGCAGCGCCGAGCCACTGCTGGCCTTCGGTACCGACGAAGACAACTTCCTCGGTGTCGATCCGGAGACGCTGCATTTCGACCTCGGCGCTGACGTGACTGCCTTCGCGCGCAAACGCATCACGATCGCGCGCGACTTGCTATCTCGCCAAGAGGCGCGCACCCTGCCGGCTGACCAGGACTACGCCGTGCTGCGCCGTTCGGTCACCTATGCGCTGCGCGACATGGGCCGTGCGGCCGGGGTGCTGACGCGGCAGATCGGCGGCGTGCGCACGTTGCGCGACCATGCAGGCAGCGGCCGCGACCCGTTGTCGCCGCAGCCGGCAGCAGACCAGCGTGCCGCGCTCGACCTGTTGGCGAGCGGCTTCCTGTCGGCCGACAGCTTCCGCATTTCGCCGGCGCTGCAGCGCAAGCTGGCGGTCGATTTCCTCGAGCGCGGCGATGCTGCTTTGCGCAGCGATGGCACTCTGGCCACGGCACTGGTCACCGACTTCTCGCTGGCCTCGCTGGTGATCGAGTTGCAGCGAAATGTGCTGGGCAACCTGCTGAGCGACAGCGTGTCGGTTCGCCTGCTCGACAGCGAAGACAAGCTGCCGAAGGATGCCCTGCGGCTCTCCGAGCTGTATCGCCGGCTGAACGATGCGGTGTGGAGCGAGCTGGGGCAATCGGGCGATGTTCCGTCATTGCGTCGCGAGCTTCAACGCGAGTACGTGACGCGTATTTCCAACCAGCTGCTGCGCCCCGGCGCACTCAGCCGTGCCGACGCACGAAGCCTGGTGCGCGCGCAGGCGCAGACGCTGCTGAGTCGGCTGAACGCCGCGGTCAAGCGCCCCGGCTTGAGTGCCGAAGCGCAGGCGCACCTCCAGGACAGTGCCGACACCTTGCAACAGGCACTGACCGCCAAGCTCACGCGCACCGGCGCGTGAGCAAATCAGAACCATCCACCAAGGAGACAACATGAAGCCGAAAACCAACGAGGAATACGTGCAGATCGACGCGCTGCAATGGCAGGCGTTTCCCGAGGCGTTCTCGACCGGCGGCATCCGCTGGAAACTGCTGCACGTGTCGCCGGAGCAGGGCGCCTGGACAGCGATCTTCGACTGTCCGGCCGGCTCCTCATTCGCGCCGCACGTCCATGCCGGGCCCGGCGAATACCTGCTGACCAAGGGCCGCATGGATGTGCGCGGCGGCAAGGCCGCTGGCGGCGACACCGCGGTGGCTCCGGGCTACGGCTTCGAAGCCTCGGGCGCCCGCCACGACAAGACCCAGTTCCCGGTGGACAGCGAGTTCTACATGACCTTCCTCGGCCCGCTGACCTTCATCCGTCCTGATGGCTCACCCATCGCCGTGATTGGTTGGGCAGAGGCGCAGGGGGCTTGGGGCTGATCGGCCACCGATCGCTGCTGTGCCGTGGTGCCTGAGGCGCCGGTCTTCAGCCTCGTGATCGCCACCGTCCCGGTACCCAACCCAGGTCCTGCCAGGCCTCACGCCAGCAGTCGCCCATCCACTGGTTGAACACCGGACAGGCGGTCGGCGTGTTCCGGCGGCCGGCTTCAGGGTAAAAAGTCATTTCGCCCAGCACGATGCCGCCAGAGGTGTCGTAGAGGTCCACCCTGACGAAGTCGAGGCCCGCGGCCAGTGTTTCGGCGGTCCGCTTGAGGTCTTCCCAGGTTGACGGGACGGGACGCTCGACCATGGTCTGCTGGCCACGGGTCAGAACCCAGGGTCGTCCATCGGCGTACCAGGCAGCAGCCTGACGCCGTTGCCGGAGGGTTGGGGAGCCCAGATTGGCCGCCTTGACTTTTCCGGCAAACACGTAAAAGCGGTAGTCCTGAAGCTCATCGGCGGTGCGGTCAACCAGAGGCTCCTCCACGAAGACCATCCGAGGGATGGGCTTGTAGGCCCACTCTTTCAGGGAAAAGTGCCGCCTTAGCCAGCTCTCCACCAGGGATTGGGCGCTGGAACGGGTCAACACCCGCCGCTGCCCTTCGGGGACCTTGCCGTCCTGGAAAAGGGTGATCACACCCTCGTGAAAGCGCAGGTTCCAGCCCGACCCATGATTGGCCTTCAGGTAGCACGACGACGGCAGATCGTCCCAGGGAATGGGCTGACCCCGCCGCCCCTCCCAGACCACTTGCGCTGTCGCAACTCCGCGAGCCCGCGCCCAGTCTTTCACCCTTCGCTTGTCAGCCAACAAAGGCAGCAGGGGATTGCGGTCCCGGTGCATCCGCAGTCGAACCAGATCAGCAAAGGGGGCCGTCAATGGGTTGATCGTCCGGTCGGCCCAACGAGCCTTGATCCAGGAGCGCCAGCGCCGGAGACCCGTTTTCACTTCAGCGTCGATCGTCAATGTCCTTCGTGGAGAGTGGCGGTGCTGAGCTTCAGAACGACGGCGACGGCGTGCCCGCAGTGCAGGCGCCCTGGCGGGTCCGCACGTTGGTGATCATCGGCGGCTCGGTGGCGCCTTCGGGCAGTGGGTCGGTGCTGAAGTACTTGCGCGTCGAGATCGAGAAGTACTTGCCGTTGGTGCGGTTGATCACCACGCCGGTGGCATTGGCGCCGGTGGCGTTGGCACGAGGGCCGGGCGCGTCCTGGTTGTCCGGATTGAAGTCGGTCGCGGCACCGAAGTTGATTTCCTTGTCGTCGATGCTGATCGACGTCAGTTTGCCGGTGCGGGCATTGGCGATGCCCTTCTTCACGAGGTCGATCGTGTACTCGACCCGAAAGTCGCCC
>CANHOE010000237.1 GCA_947462175.1 Burkholderiales bacterium
ACGCGCCCGAGATCGATGATCTGGTGGTCGCTTGGTGCCCAGCTCAGATAGGCTTCTCGCACGGTGTTGATGTCGCCCTCACTGCCCCGGCGATTGCTGTGGCGCAGATCGAGGCGGTCTGAGAACACCGCGCGCACCCCTGGCGCCAGCGATGCGTCGATGCGCCCGTCAATGGAGGCGCGGTTGGACTCGTAGCGCGAATCGGGGTCGTCGATCGAGGTGCGTCGCAGACTGCCCTCGACGAACAGTCGCCATGGCCGCGCCACGGCCTGCGGCTCGGTGGGCGCCTTGTCCGCAAGCGACAGGGCGTCCAGGTCGCTGAGCAGCGCATCTGGAGCGTCGGCTGCGCGTACCAGAGGCGCTGACAGCGCGCTGCACATCAGCAGGGCGGACAAGACAGTGTGGCGGTGCATGGTCACTCCGGTTTGAAGCGCGGTAGGTAATCGCGTTGCAGCCAAGCTTCTGGCACGTCGCGCCAAGCGTAGTCGCTGTAACGCATGACGGTGACCCAGGCCGGGTCGAGCCCGTCGATGATGACGACTTCAGTGGGTCGCTCTCGACCCAGCTGCGACTGGAACTTGCGGTAGTAAGCGGTTTTCAGCAGGTGGCCGCTCTCGGCGAAAAAGCGGGCCTTGACGGGCCGCGCAGTTCCGGCTTCGACCCACATCTCGACGCGGTGGTAAGTCACATCGGGCGATGCGGCGGCCAGCAGCAGCTTGTGGCAGCGGCGCGGCACGCGTTCACCATCCACGGTGTCTTCCTCTCCGCTCAACTCGGCCACATAGTCCTTGGCCATGTTGACGGTGACGACGTCGCCGTTGGAGGCCTGGCCCAGCAGCCGCTGCTGTGGTGACAGCCGGATGCTCGCCTGACTGGCCGGGTCGAAGAACCACAAGTCGTTGCCGTTCTTCAGCATCAACTTGTTGACATCACGCACCGGCGCAGCGAAACGGATCAGGCTGCGGTACTGCCCGCTGTTGACATCGGCCTTCGAATACACCGACAGCGTGTTGTTGTCGGTTTGCTTGGCACTGCGGTACTCGATCAGATTCACCGTGACGGCGAACGATCGCGAGGGGTTGCGCACCGCGTCGCTGGCGGAAAGGATGGCCTGCGCTTCAGCGCTGGCATGTGCCGATGGCATCTGGCCGACACCCGTGCACAACGCCACCACGGCCGTCGACAGGTACATCAGGTGGCGCCGGGCCAGCGAGAAGGTGTTCATGTGCGTGACTCCGCCATCGCCAGTCGCCGTTCGACCGAAGTGATGCGGCCGTCGTGGATGTGCACCGCGTCGTCGGCGGCGTCCAGGACCTTCGGGTCGTGCGACGAGAAGATGAAGGACACCTTGTGGCGCCTCTGCATCTCTCGCATCAGCGCGATGATTTCGCTGCCGGTCTTGCTGTCGAGGTTGGCGGTGGGTTCATCGGCCAGCACCAGTTGTGGTCGCAGCGCCAGCGCGCGGGCGATCGCCACCCGCTGCCGCTGTCCGCCTGAAAGCTGTCCCGGCCGATTGTTCGCACGGTCTGCCAGGCCCACCGCTTCCAGCAACGTGGTGACGCGGCTGCGCCGGAGCTCCGCTGGCACGCCGTTCAGCAGCAGTGGATATTCGACGTTCTCGTAAGCGGTCAGCACCTGCAGCAGGTTGAAGTTCTGGAACACGAAGCCCAGCTGGCGAGCGCGGAAGTCCGATAGCGTGTCGTCGTCCATCGTCTGTACCGCCTTGCCGCCGACCATGATCGAGCCCTGGTCTGCCCGGTCGATGCAGCCGATCAGGTTCAGCAAGGTGGTCTTGCCGCTGCCTGAAGGCCCCGAGATCACGGTAAAGCGGTTCGGCAGTATCACGAGGTTGATGTCGGTCAGGGCCGGCACGTCCACCGCGTCGAGCCGGTAGGTTCGCGTCACGCCTTTCAATACCACCGGGTGTGCGATGAATTTCGCGCTCTCGTCGGACAACGATGCTCCAAACGTCGACATGTCGTGGGGTCCTCAGTGCCGGCGTTGCTTCGTGGTCGCAGGCGTTTGGCGTGATGCGCCCGGGTTCATCCAACAGACTGGCATGCTGACCGGTTCCGTGCGCCACGATTTGCCAAAAAACGATGTGATTGCCGTGCTTCATTGTGGGATGAAAAAGACCGATGACTTTCACCAAGCAACTGTCGGGCGGCGCCGCTGCCTTCGACCCGATGGTCAACGCCGGGTTGCTATCTGCCAGTCGATGCCTCGGAGGCTGAAACCTGTCACCGCAACCGCGCGCTGGCCGGGCCGGTCACCGACTTCGATCGCATGGATCCGGCGACCAACATGCAGACGCTGGAGCTGTATTTCCTGCAGTGCTCGATGCCCACGGAAACAGCGTGCGTGGCATCAAGGCCTGCTGCGACCTTGCCCATGCTCTGGGCCTGCACACGTTCAACTTCATGAACAGCGGTTCCACTTCCTGAAACACGTGAGCTGATCGCAGCCAGGAAGGTCAGGGCGCCGCGCTCATGCGCATTTGGCGCGCGGTTTCCTCATCTCGGGCGGCATCGATCTCGCGCATGACGCCGCTCAGGTCGATCGCACCCAGCTGGTGTTCGTAGCGGCCTGTGAGGATGCTTTCCGGCGTCAGCACGCCTCGTTCGTACAGCGCCCAGATTTCGGGGCCGTACTGCGTGACCAGCAGCTCCGGCGCAAAGCGCCCGAAGAAGTTGCGCAGGTTGGCGACATCGCGCAGCAGCATGCGCGGTGCGTGGTTGTTGCCCGCGGCATCGATGGCCTGCGGCAGGTCGATGATCACCGGCCCGTCGGCGGCCAGCAGGATGTTGAATTCCGACAGGTCGCCGTGCACGACGCCGGCGCACAGCATCCGCATCACTTCGCGCAGCAGGCTGGCGTGGTGGGCTCGCGCATCTTCGGGCGTGAAGGCCACGTCGTTCAGGCGCGGCGCGGCGTCGCCGTCGGCATCGGCCACCAGTTCCATCAGCAGCACGCCGTCGTGGAAGTTGTACGGCTTGGGCACCCGCACACCAGCCGCAGCCAACCGGTACAGCGCATCGACCTCGGCGCTTTGCCAGGCGGCTTCCTGGGATTCGCGGCCGTAGCGCGTGCCCTTGGCCATCGCCCGGGCCTGCCGCGAGTTCTTGACCTTGCGGTTTTCTGTGTAGTCCACCGCCTGCCGGAAACTGCGCTGCGTGGCTTCCTTGTAGACCTTGGCGCAGCGTGTGTCGTCGCCGCAGCGCACCACGAACACCATCGCCTCCTTGCCGCTCATCAGCTGCCGAACGACGGTGTCGATCAGGCCTTCGTCGATCAGCGGTTGCAGGCGGGCGGGTGGTTTCATCGGGGGATTGTCGGTTGTCCCCGAACAGCGGTTCCCCAACAGAGCTCAGCGCGGGAGCACTGCGCCGGGCCGTTGTGTTGCGCTCATGTCCCACGGGCCTGAAAAGACAGACCATCATCCTTTACTTCGCCCCAGACAACGGCCCGCCGCAGCGCTCGTACCACCACCGAGGCAGGCTGGGATATGAATGCCTTCGCATGCGAAAGCCTTGCCTGCTGCCGTGAACAACACCTCAACTCCATCGCCACCCCGCACCATCGCGCCTCCCGCGGCCAGCGCGCTTCGCATTCCACGCGCCCGATCGGCTCAGGGAGCGATCACCTGCAGTCTGGGGAAGTAGGTGCGGAAACGGCGCGCGTCGCGCGTCAGCAGCGGCCAACCTTCCACGGCGGCATGCGCGCCGATGAAGAAATCGGGCAGCACCTGATGCTTGCTGCCGCCTCGCCTTCGATACTGGGCAAATGCCTTTGCCGCCAAGAACAGGGCTGGGCGAGGCATGTCTCGCATCGAAAGACCCAAGGAGTCGACCACGTCGTCCAGCGCTTCGAGCGTTGAAAACGACAACGATACTTCGGCGTAGATGATGGGGTTGATCGCCAACTCGTGGACTTTGGACTGCGCCCGCAACTGGCCTGTCGACCAGTCGGCCCACTGCGGGTCGTCCTGCAGCACATCCACCAGCACGTTGGTGTCGACGAGCAGCATCGGCGCAAGGCCTCAGTCGTCAGAGCGCAACAACTTCATCAAGTCGTCGGTGCGCCACGCCACGTCGGCAGTGCCTCGAACGGCGTCAAAGCGATCCTTGCGCGGAGCGCGGGCGCGTTGGGGTCGGGTGGCCCCAGTCAACACCACGTCACCGTGCGCATTGACTGCAAACTCGACGGCGGCACCCGGCAGCAATTGCAAGGCGTCGCGGATGTGTTTGGGAATGGTGACCTGGCCCTTGCTCGTCAGGTTGGTGGGCATGGCATGCTCAGCAGGTGTTACTTGTACTCGAATGGTAATACCGCATGACCTCGGCGTCCACGGCGATCTTTCCCTGCCACGCGCCTCAGCGCCGTGCCCTTTGCCGCACCTGCGCCAGCGGCCGCTTTCCCTTTAATTGCCGCTCGATGCCGTCGTTGAGTTGGCGCCGCAATTCGAGCACCGCGTCGAGGTGGCCGTAGACGCCGGGGAAGCGCAGATCGAGCCAGAGCCACAGCGTGACAGCGCGCAGGGCCTGTTCCATCCTGTCGAGGCGGCTGTGACCATCGACATCGTTCAAGAACCACGGCGTGCCCGCCTTGCCGGTCAGCGCGTGGCTGCTGGTCCAGCCGAGAAACTCTTGCACTTGCGTGTCGGTGCGGGTGTCGACCGGTGCCTGGGCGTAGGTGAAGCGCTCCTTCAGCGTCAGACCGGGCGCGCAGCGGTCGAGCTGTTCGGCCAGGTCC
>CANHOE010000238.1 GCA_947462175.1 Burkholderiales bacterium
GAATCACGACACCGCCTTCAGCCGAATGCACGAATCTTTGCCGTCAACTCCTCGGCATTCACTGGCTTGACGATGTAATCACGAGCCCCCTGGCGGATGCCCCAGACCTTGTCGGTTTCCTGGTTCTTGCTCGTGCACATGATGACCGGCACCCGCGAAAAGCGGGGATCACGGGTGATGGATCGGGTCAATTGAAACCCGTTCTGACCGGGCATGACCACATCCATCAGGATCAGATCGGGCGTCTGCTCTTCCAAGCGGCGCATCGCCTCTTCGCCGTTCTCGGCGGTGCGCACCGCATAGCCCTGCTTCTTCAGCAGATCCGACACGAAATAAAGTTCCGTCTTCGAGTCGTCGACCAACAGAATGTTCTTGATTGCCATTTCTTGTCCTCGGAAATCGATTTCTGTGCCCAACTTCTTCGAGAAGCAAGCCGTGCGCCGAGAAAACAATGACAAAAAGCGTCAGTTCTGCGACACCGCTACGTCTTCCTTCAGATGCAGTCGGACCGCGTCCAGCAACTGGTCCTTGGTGAACGGCTTGGTCAGGTAATCCTGGGAGCCGACCATTCGGCCACGCGCCTTGTCGAACAGGCCGTCCTTCGAAGACAGCATGATCACCGGAAGATCGGCATAGCGGCTGTTCCGCTTGATGATGGCGCAGGTCTGGTAGCCATCGAGCCGCGGCATCAGGATGTCGCAGAAGATCAGCGCAGGCGCGTGGTCATTGACCTTGGACAGCGCGTCGAAGCCGTCTTCTGCCAAGTAAACGTCGTACCCGCCCTGCTTGAGAAATATCTCCGCGCTGCGGCGGATGGTGTTGCTGTCGTCGATGACCAGCACCCTGGTCCTGGGCGCAAGCGCCCCGATGTCACTGTCCACTGACATGCTCCTCATCAGGGCACACTGGTGCCCCGCCTGTCGGGTTATCGGTCAGATCTGCACCATCTCAAAGTCTTCTTTTCGCGCGCCGCATTCGGGGCAGGTCCAATTCATCGGAACATCTTCCCAGCGGGTGCCGGGAGCAATGTCGTGCTCCGGGTCGCCTGTCGCTTCGTCGTAAATCCAGCCGCAAATCAGGCACATCCAGGTTCGGGAGTCGGTCACGGTGGCTTTGGACGGGTCATTACAATGAAATTCATTCTAGCGACGCCGCGTGTGCATCGGCGACGCGTTGTTCTGAGACACCACCCTTTCGAGCTCGTCATCGGTCACAGCCCAGCGGGCCCGACTTCCCATCCTCACCCGAGTCTTCCGCCATGACCGCACAACCCCAGGCGACAGCCGACCCCACCGATGAGGTTCAGGAGGCGCCGTCGCCGGCCTGCGTGATGAGCTTCAATGCGTCGGACGCGACGGGTGCCGGCGGCGTCAGCGGAGACGTCGCCACGATTGCCGCCATGGGTGCGCATGCGCTGCCGGTCATCACCTCCATCTTGTTGCGCGACACGGCGGAAGTGTTCGATCACCACCCGATCGACCCCGACGTGGTCGCGGAACAGGCGCGCAACGTGCTCGAAGACATCACGATCGCTGCCTGGAAGGTCGGCTTCCTCGGTTCGGCCGAGGCGGTCGGCGCGGTGGCAGAGATCCTGTCGGACTACCCGGACGTGCCGCTGGTCGCGTACATGCCCAACCTGTCGTGGCTCGAGGAAGACCAGCAGCAGGCCTACCTCGATGCGTTTCGCGAACTGGTGCTGCCGCAGACCGAGGTGCTGATCGGTAGCCACCAGACGCTGACCGACTTCCTGCTGCCCGACTGGGACGCCGATCGCCCCACTTCGCCGCGCGAACTGGCCGTGGCAGCGGCCGAGCATGGCGCCAATTTCGTGCTGGTCACCAGCGTGTTGGTCACCAGCGGCAAGAGCGCAGACCAACACCTCGACAATGTTCTGGCCTCACCCCAGGGCGCGCTGACCGGCGAGAAGTTCGAGCGCTTCGACGCCAGCTTCATCGCGGCGGGAGACACGCTGTCGGCTGCGCTCGCGGCACTGTTGGCCTCGGGCAGCGAGTTGCACACCGCTGTCGGCGAAGCTCTGGCATTCCTGGATCAGGCACTCGACGCGGGCTTCCGCCCAGGCATGGGCAATGTCGTGCCTGACCGCTTCTTCTGGGCGCTGGCGCCCGGCGAAGAAGAGGACGATGCCAACGGCGACAACCTGACGCCCGACACGCCTGGCTCCCGTCACATTCATTGAGACATCAACTGACAACAGCAGTCTCCTTCCCCTGCACCTCCCCGATCACCATGACTTCCACCAACGCACAGCTTTTCGAGCGCGCCCAGCGCGTCATCCCTGGAGGCGTGAACTCGCCAGTGCGCGCTTTCCGCGCCGTCGGGGGCACCCCACGGTTCATCGCACGCGCGCAGGGGCCATACATCTTCGATGCCGAAGGCAAGCGCTACATCGACTACATCGGCTCCTGGGGTCCGATGATCCTCGGCCATGGCCACCCGGCCGTGCTCGATGCGGTCCAGAAGGCGGCACTCGACGGCTTCTCGTTCGGCGCGCCGACCGAGCGCGAGATCGAGCTCGCCGAGGAAATCCTGAAGCTCGTGCCCAGCATGGACCAGGTGCGCCTCGTCAGCTCCGGCACCGAAGCGGCGATGAGTGCGCTGCGGCTGGCCCGCGGCGCCACCGGCCGCAACAAGATCGTCAAGTTCGAGGGCTGCTACCACGGCCATGCCGACGCGTTGCTGGTGAAGGCGGGCTCGGGCCTGGCCACCTTCGGCAATCCGACCAGCGCTGGCGTGCCCGACGACGTCGTGAAGCACACCGTGGTCCTCGAATACAACAACGTGGCCCAGCTTGAAGAGGCTTTCAGCCTGCACGCGGCCGACATGGCTTGCGTGATGATCGAGCCGATCTGCGGCAACATGAATTTCGTGCGCGCGAGTGTGCCCTTCATGACCCGACTGCGCGAGCTGTGCACGAAGCACGGCGTGCTGCTGGTGTTCGACGAGGTCATGACGGGCTTCCGCGTTGCCCTCGGCGGCGCACAAAGCCTCTACGCGAAGTTGATCCCCGGTTTTGCGCCTGACGTCAGCGTCTTCGGGAAGGTGATCGGCGGCGGCATGCCGCTGGCGGCTTTTGGCGGACGGCGGGCCGTGATGGAGCAGCTGGCACCACTGGGCCCGGTCTACCAGGCCGGCACGCTGTCGGGCAACCCGGTGGCCACAGCATGTGGCCTCGCCACGCTGCGCGAAATCCAGATGCCCGGCTTCTACGAGGCCTTGGCTGCAAGCACTCGGCAAATGGTCAACGGGCTGGCGGAGGCGGCCAAGGCAGCCGGCGTGCCGATGGTCACCGACAGCGAAGGTGGCATGTTCGGGTTCTTCTTCGCTTCAGAACTGCCGCAGAACTATCCAGCGGTGCTTGCGACCGACAAGGCGCGTTTCAACCACTTCTTCCACGCGATGCTCGATCGCGGCGTTTACCTGGCGCCAGCCTTGTACGAAGCCGGCTTTGTCAGCGCAGCGCATCGGCCGGAAGACATTGCCGCAACCGCCGCTGCCGCGGCACAGGCCTTGCTGTCCTGACACCGACGGCACGATGCTGCCGTCGGCATACGCTGCCGACACCCGGCTTCTGAACATCGCGACTCCATGCACATCCACATCCTGGGCATCTGCGGCACCTTCATGGGAGGGCTTGCAGCCCTGGCGCGCGAGGCCGGTCATCGGGTGACGGGCTGCGACAGCGGCGTCTACCCGCCGATGAGCGACCAGTTGCGCGCGCTCGGTATCGAGCTGACGGAAGGCTATGGCGCCGACCAGCTGGCGCTGCGCCCCGACGTGTTCGTCGTCGGCAACGTCGTGACGCGCGGCAATCCGTTGATGGAAGCGGTGCTCGATGCCGGGGCCCCGTACACCAGCGGCCCGCAGTGGCTGGCCGAGCAGGTGCTGCAAGGCCGCCATGTGCTCGCCGTGGCGGGCACCCACGGCAAGACGACGACCACCGCGATGCTCACCTGGATTCTGGAAAGCGCAGGGCTGGAGCCTGGTTTCCTGGTCGGCGGGGTGCCGCTGAATTTCGGCGTGTCCGCAAGGTTGGGATCGAGGACCCCGAATGCGCCCTTCGTCATCGAGGCCGACGAGTACGACACTGCCTTCTTCGACAAGCGCAGCAAGTTTGTCCACTACCGCGCTCGCACCGCGGTGCTGAACAACCTGGAGTTCGACCACGCGGATATCTTCGACAACCTGGCAGCGATCGAGCGGCAGTTCCACCACCTGGTGCGCACCGTGCCCTCGCAAGGGCGGCTGGTGGTCAATGCGCGCGACGAGGCCCTGCAGCGGGTGCTCGGTGTCGGCTGCTGGAGTGAGGTGGTGCGCTTTGGCGCGCGCAAGGAGACACCCGGTGAGTGGCGGACCCGCGGCGAACCACACGCGTTTGATGTGCTGCGCGGCAGCATGCGGCTCGCGCGCGTCGAGTGGGCACTGGCTGGTGAACACAATCAATTGAACGCACTGGCGGCCATCGCCGCGGCCGATCACCTCGGGGTGCCCGCGGAGGTGGCGGCCCAGGCTCTGTCGAGCTTCGAGAACGTGCGTCGCCGGTTGGAGCTGCGTGGCAGCGTGGCCGGTGTCAGCGTCTACGACGATTTCGCCCACCACCCCACTGCGATGCGCACCACGATCAACGGCCTGCGCCGCCAGATCGATGCGCGCTGGAACGC
>CANHOE010000239.1 GCA_947462175.1 Burkholderiales bacterium
ACAAAGCAAAAGACATTTAATCCGATAATCGTCACAAATGATCAAACTACCTGTTCGCCTAGTCTTGATGAGTCTTGCTGCGGCGCTGTTGGCGGGTTGCAGCCAGATGCCCACCATCGGCCCGAGCCGAAATGAAGTGAGCGAGGTCGCCGACAAGCAGGTTGGGCAGGCGATACAGATCGTCGATGTGGACGACGGCATTGCAAGGCGCCTGCAGGCGCAGCGCAAGCAGCGGCTGTTTTCTGACAGCTTGGGTTCGGCGGTCAACCCTGCGTTTGGCATCGGTACGGGCGATGCGATCGAGATCAACCTCTGGGAGGCTCCGCCTGCGGCGCTGTTTGGCAGCGGATTGGAAGCAACCGGTGCGCCCAGCTCGGCGCGCGCGGTCACATTGCCCGCTCAGGTGGTCGACCACCAAGGCTTCATCAGCGTGCCGTTTGCCGGTCGCATTCACGCTGCCGGCATGACGCCCATGGCGCTGGAGGACCTGATCGTCCAGCGGCTCAAGGGCAAGGCCAACCAGCCCGAGGCGATGGTGCGTGTCGTGCAGAACACGTCGTCGAAAGTCACCGTGGTGGGCGAGGTGGCCAACAGCCTGCGCATGCCGCTCACCGCCAGCGGCGAGCGGCTGCTTGACGCACTGGCCGCCGCCGGCGGCGTGCGGCAGCCCATCAACAAGATGACGCTGCAGGTCACCCGCGGCAGCGACTTCTATTCGATGCCGCTTGATCTGGTGATCCGCGACCCCAAGCAAAACGTGCCCCTGCGCGCTGGTGACGTGGTGACCGCCATCTTCCAGCCACTGAGCTTTACCGCGCTGGGCTCGACCGGCAAGAACGACGAAGTCAATTTCGAGGCCCAGGGCATCACACTGGCGCAAGCGCTGGCGCGCTCGGGCGGGCTGCTCGACAGCCGATCCGACCCCCAGGGCGTGTTCATCTTCCGCATGGAGCAGCCCAAGGCGCTTGACTGGCCCAACCAGCCTGTGGCCACCACGCCCGATGGTCTCGTGCCAGTGGTCTACCGCATCGATCTCAAGAACCCCAGCAGCTTTTTCGTGATGCAAACCTTTGCCATCAACAACAAAGACGTGCTGTTCATCAGCAACGCTCCGAGTGCGGAGTTGCAGAAGTTCCTGAACATGGTGTTCTCGGTGGTCTACCCCGTCATGAACGTTGTCAGGTTTACCCAGCAGTGAGCACGGACGCTGAGTGGGTGAAGCGGGTCGACCAGATGTAGGTGCTGGCGTGACCGACGAAGACTTTCTGGAGGCGCTGTACGGCGGCCTACTGGACCGGCCCGCAGATACTTCCGGCCTCGCGCATCACTTGTCCTGGTTGCAGCAGCAAAAGGACGATCCGCAGCGCTACAGGCGTCTGGTGGCTGATTTCGTTGGCGGCGCGGAGTTCCAACGGCGCAGACCGGTGCACGGCATGGTCGCTGGCGGCGACCCGTTTCTGTTGGGAATGGGTGCCGTGCGGTTCAGCCAGGCAGTCTCGGTGGGCAGCTTCTGCCACAGCGCCATGGCTCTGAAGCAGGCCGGGCTGCGTCACCATGCCAACCCATTCGACTGGCTTTTCAGCAACCCCCGAGCCGTGGCACACGCGATAGAGGACGACTTCAAGATATTCCTCGATCCAAGCTACTACAGGCCGGTGCCCTTGGCCGAACGCATCGAGCCCACAGTCAACCTGTGCGACCACGCCTTTTACCGCGAGCATTTCGGTGTGCATCGGATGTTCAACCACCACATGCCCACGCAGGAAGGGGACCATGCCTACTTCCTGCGCTCGGTCCAGCGCTTTCGCCAACTGCTGCTGAGCAAGCAATGGACGCTGTTTGTGCTGACCCTTTCGCAGCCCATCGGGCCGGGAGAAATCGAGCCTCTGCTGGCCGCCCTGCGCGCGGCATCCACTAACTTCGTCTTGCTGGAGGTGTTGTTCAAGGGCGCGACGCCAACTGGCTGCAGCGCATCGCCGCCACTGCGCATTCAGCGCGAGCAGGCAGACTGGCTCCGGGTGGAGTTCGACGTTGCCGCTCCCTCAAACGGCGTGACCCTACCCAGTCCAACGGACAACCAACTGCTGAACATCTTCCTGCGGTCCTTCCAGGTCGATCCCGCGCCCCAGCCCGGCACGGTCGCCAGCATCCGCACGTGGCCGCAGCAACACGGAGCCGTTCCATGAACATGAAGACGGTAGACGGGTACCAGGCCAAGATCGACTACGACGCAGACCTGGACATGTTTCGCGGCGGGATTCTTGGCCTGAGCGTGGGCCCTGATTTCCATGGCATGAATCCAAACGAAGGCAAGAGCATCAACACCCTAGCCCAAGAGGCGCTGAAGCAGTTCACGCCCTCCGCGCACCAAGGCTGACGCAATATGCGGAGCCCGACCTCGGAACACATGGACAATCTGCACAGCCAAATCTTCTTAGTCACCCGCCGCGACCGCGAACAACTTGCGGGCCATTCTGGCAAGGTGATCTGGTTCACCGGCTTGTCGGGTGCGGGCAAGTCGACCATTGCCAACGCGCTGGAGGTGGAACTGCACCGGCAGGGCAAGCGCACCTACATCCTGGATGGCGACAACATCCGCCAAGGCATCAACCGCGACCTCGGGTTTTCAGAGGTGGACCGCATTGAAAACATCCGCCGCGTGGCCGAAGTGGCCAGGCTGATGCTCGACGCCGGCGTGATCGTGATCACCGCTTTCATATCGCCTTTCAGGCAAGACCGCCAACTGGCGCGCGACCTGATCGGCGCAGCCAACTTCATTGAAGTGTTTGTGAACACGCCACTGGCCGAATGCGAAGCCCGAGACCCAAAGGGCCTGTACAAAAAGGCCCGCAGCGGGCAGTTGGCCAACATGACGGGCATCGACAGCGCTTATGAAGCGCCCGAGCATCCTGATGTACTGATTGCAGGTGATACCTGCGCGGTAGCCGCGGCGGTCACGTTACTTCTTCAACGGGTAAGCGACGGCGTCTAGCTGCGAGGCCGGACTCGCTCAGCCAGCAATGACTGCCCCCCCCAGCCTCAGCAGCAACGGTGCCACGCCACCGCGCGCCGATGGGTGCACCGTTGAAATCAGCTTCGTCGTGCCCCTGTTTAATCACCTTCAGCACACTCAAGCGATGTTGCAATCGCTACTCGCCAGTCTGCCGAGTGGTTTGGTCTACGAGGTCATTCTGGTGGACGACTTTTCGACCGATGGCACCCGGGCGTGGCTCGCAACGTTGAATCACCCACGTATCAAGACCCTGCTGAACCCCGAAAACCTGGGCTATGCAGCCAGCAATAACGCCGGCGCGAGCCTCGCCTGCGGTGAACTCCTGGGGTTACTGAATAACGATTTGCTGCTGGACCCAGGCTGGCTCGAACCCATGATCCACGTTCTGAGGCATCCAGGTCTCAATGCTGGGCTGGTTGGCAACGTGCAGTACCGCGTAGACGATGGACGGCTGGACCATGCAGGAGTCCAACTGAACCACCGAGGGCAGTTCGAGCATGTGCAATCACTTCCGGTCAACGGGCTTGGCTATCAACGATCGTTGGCGATTACCGGCGCATGCTTGTTGATCCGAAAGGTCGACTTCAATAGCGCTGGCGGTTTTGATGAGGGCTTCATCAACGGGTGTGAGGATCTCGACCTGTGCTTCAAGATACGTACGAGTGGAAAGCAACTCTTTGTGGCGTTGGACAGCCATGTCCGACACCACGTTAGCCTAAGCCGAGATGGGCAAACCCTGCAACATTTACGGAACAGCCAGCGGCTCTACTCTAGATGGCGAATTCTCATTAAACACAACTTGGCTCGCCGCGTCATTACATCAATTCATAGCGGAACCGGGATGCATTCCGCGGCGCTGATGATTTCAGAAAATCTAATTCAAGCCGAGGAAGCGTGCTGGTCAAGAACGCCGAGCTATACCAGCGACAATGGAGAATAAATAACCATATTTTTTTCTCAATAGTCACCCGCGAGAAATACATTGAATTCGAGTTAATGATAGATTGTCGACGTGAATCTGGGTCGAGATAGGGCTCGGAAACGATACTCCAGTGAGCTGATTTCTGGGGGATTCGAGGCATCTCGCGGCCACGCATCACCGATGGCGCTCTTGGTCCAGCGTGGCGTGGCGATCAGCGTGGCGTCTACCACCGTGTCGGCATTGAGCAAGAGTCCCTTGTCGATCAGCATGTCTTTGACGATCGCCAGAATTTGCACGACCAGCTTGTGCTTTTCCAGAAAGTGACGAAACCGAGGGACGGTCGACTCGTCGGGGAATCTCTCTAGCCGCACCGGCTAGCGAACTTTCGAAATAACGGCACGCCATGCGGCGATTCCCTCGTCGCCGGATGGACTAGCGTGATCCTCTGCCGAATGAAATGGACGCGCAGCATTGTGTCTACCGAAAACGGCGAGCGAGCGGGTCGACTCCCCGTGTGCAAGCCGCGCCACCAGGCCAACCAGCGCAGCCCATGACACCTCGTGCTACATCTGAGCCAGGAATTTGCGTTTGCGCGTGCGCTTGGTCAAGTCCCCGAGACTCAGGGTGGCCTGCTTCATGTACAGAATCGTCTCGATTCACGCAGGCCGTC
>CANHOE010000240.1 GCA_947462175.1 Burkholderiales bacterium
CCCGTCCTGCCTGTCGAGATCACGGCGGCTCATCCGCGGTGGGGTTTCGAAATCCTTCCACCCATAACGTTCCAGCTGGGCGCAACATTGGAGGACGACATGGCAACGCTGTTGCGCGTCAGCGAGAGCGTGATCATGCGCCATCCTCAGTGGTGGAGTTGGCACCAGCGGCGCTGGCGGCGCTTTCCAATGTCGGAAACCCGGTCCGCCGTGGCCGAGCGCGCTGAGCGTTAGCCCGCCAAGATCGCGATGCAAGCAGGGATTGAGCCTTGCCGACTGCAAAGTACGCAAAGCGGCTCAGTTGAAGTCTCATTCTGGTTTTGGTTGGTTCAAACGCGGCTGTGATTGCCCTCAGACGCGGATGCACACGGCCCGACGTAGGCGCGTTCATCGTTCTGGCTTCTGGCATCGGGAGGGGTCGCTGTTCGACGCTTACAACGATTGCGGTGTCCGAGACCCTATCGGCCATCGGCGAAGGCCACCTGCCGAGATCTCGATGGAGTGGTCTCTAAGTTCGGCCTAAGTGTCGAGGGCGACAGTTGCTCCTGTCGACAGGCAATTCTGCCCCGACCGACCTGAAGCAAGAAGGATTCATCATGAACCGCAAACTCACCGTCTCTGCACTGATCATGGCTGCTGGTGTAGCCACCGCAGGAGGCCTGGCCTACGCCAAAACCTCGATGGCCGAGAACGATGCCATCGCCGATCTCGCCAAGGCGAAGATCACATTGATCCAGGCGGTCGGCGCAGCGGAAGCACACGCCAGCGGAAAGGCCACCAAGGCCGAGCTCGACGGCGAGCGCGGCACCGTTGTTTATGAAGTCGAGGTCGTGACCACCGACAACAAGGTGTTCGACATCAAGGTTGATGCGGCCGACGGCAAGGTGCTGTCGAGCAAACAAGACCAGGCCGACCGCGGCGAGAAAGACGACGACAAAGACTGACCGCGCGCACCCGGACGAGCAACGCCGCAGGGCGTTGCCTACGGCGGGCTGGTAGGTCGTCGTCGTTGTTGCGCCGCCAGTACCGGCAGCACCGCGAGCGCCAGCAGGGCCCAGACGGTACCGGCCATGAAGGCCGCCGAGCTGCCGTGATACGTCCACAGCCAGCCGGCGATGGCACCGCTGAGCAACTGGAAGATGCCGGTGACGAAGTGAAATAGCCCGAAGGCGCTTGCCCGCAACTCGACCGGCGCGAACTCCGCCACGGTGGCTGTCAGGCCGCCCTGCGAAAGGCCCATGTGCAGCCCCCACAACGCAACACCGAGCCACAGGCCAGTCGTCCCGGGGAGCCAGGCCAGCGCTGACGTGGCAGCGGCCAGTGCGAGCAGCGACGCGGCCAGCAGCGCGTTCTTGCCGAGCCGGGACGCCAACAGCCCGGCGGGGTACGAGGACAACGAATAGACCGTGCTCATTACGATCATGACCAGTGGAACCCACAGCAGCGCGAGCTTCAATTCCTGCGCGCGCAGGACGAGAAACGCTTCGGACAGGCGCGCCAGCGAGAACAGCGCCGTCAGCACCAGCAGGTGCCAAAACCCGGTCGGCAAACGGCCTATCGCAGCGAACTGCAGAGCGGCGCTTCGGCGGCGCGGGACTTGCGCCAGCGGTTCATCGACGCCGAGGGCAAGCAGAGAGACGGCGATGAACGCGGGCACCACCGCCACCCACAGCACTGACCGCAGATCGCCGGCCCACAGCCACAGGAAAAGCATGGCCAGGAGCGGCCCCGTGAAAGCGCCAACGGTGTCAAGCGATTGGCGCAATCCGTAGGCTGCATCGCGCAGATGAGGCGGCGTCACGTCGGCCACGATGGCATCGCGCGGCGCACCTCGAATGCCCTTGCCGACCCGGTCGACGAAGCGTGCGGCCACCACGCCGGAGGCCGTGTCCGCCAGTGGAAAGACAGGCTTGACCACTGCCGCCAGACCGTAGCCCAGCAGCGCCAGCGGCTTGCGCACAGCGAAGCGGTCGGACAGGAAGCCGGACACCACCTTCAGCATCGACGCGGTGGCTTCGGCGATGCCCTCGATGATGCCCACAGCCAGCACCGACAGGCCAAGTACCGTGGTCAGATACACCGGCAGTACAGCATGCACAAGCTCGGAAGACATGTCCATGAAAAGGCTGACAACCCCCAGCACCCAGACCGTGCGCGGGATGCGGTCGGCGCTGAAAGTCACGGCAGCTCTGCCTCGCGCGCGCGCCGCCAGCGGTGGCGTGTGAACCAAGCGAGGCCGACAGCGAAGATGGCGACGAGGGCTTGCGCCTCGTGGTGTGCCACCTGGTTCAGAGCGACGGCAATAGCCTTGCCGAACACGTAGCCGAGCGTCGAGAAGACAGCGGCCCAGACAATCGCACCCAAGGCGTTGAAGACGACGACGTCCCGCCAGGGCACACGCGTGATGCCCAGCGCGACGGAGCCTGCGGTTCTCAACCCGTATATGAATCGAACGCCGAAGATCACCCAGGCGCGGTGCCTATGCAGCAGCGGCGTCATGCGCGCAACACCAGACTGCAGCTTTGGAACGCGGGCCAACAGCCATTCCCCATGCCAGCGCCCGAGTGCGTAGTAGCTCTGGCTCAGGCAGAAGTTGATGGCCGCGGCCAGCAGCGTGACGGCCCACCAGGGGGCATAGCCCTGATGCGCTGCATAGCCCGCCAGCACCACGGTGGTTTCGCCCTCGACCAGGCTGCCCAGAACAACGGCCGTGTACACATGGTTCTGCAGAAGGGCGGAGATGTCCATCGCCGACAGTGTGATCGATGCGAACGCCTGTCCTTGCACTGGCCAACGCAAGGGCCGGCGCTGGCAGGGGCCTTAAGTCCCGTCTAAGTCCATCCCCTTAGATTCCACTGCGAGCAAGCCGCGCGGGTGCGCGGCCTGCGGCACCTGCCAACCCAAGGAACAGCGCTCATGAAGACCCTCAAGACCCTGATCAGCACTGCTGCGTTGGTCGCTGCAGCACCCTTTGTCATCACCGCCCAGGCGCAGGCTGTGGATCACGGCAACATGCCGGCCATGAAGATGGATGGCCTGTCCACCGTGCCGATGGACCGGCCCGCCACGACCGAGATGACCGACGGCGAAGCGCGCAAGATCGACAAGGACAACCAGAAAATCACGCTCAAGCATGGAGACATCAGGAACCTCGACATGCCGGGCATGACGATGGTCTTCAAGGTCAAGGATCTGGCCATGCTCGACAAGGTGAAGGCCGGCGACAAGGTCAGGTTCAAGGCCGAGAAGGCGGACGGTGCGATCGTCGTCACGGTCCTCGAAGCACGCACGTAGGCGCCGCGAAGCAGCGACTGGTCAGGGACAGCAGCACCACAGAGCCGCATTCAGGTCGAGCAGGACCCCATGTCACTCGCTTCATCGTCAGGCCTCAGCCCAAGGGCGCGTGTAGCGCGGCAGGCCGCCTCCAGGCCCGCCCACCTGAGCGCGGCATACGCGGAACGGACTGCACATCCGGCTGAACGACATTCCCTCCACGGGCTCGAGACCATGACGACGAAGAAGACAGTGGCGGCATGTGCCGAGCGTTACAGCTACCCCGCCAAATTGCTCCATTGGACCCTGGCACTGCTGCTTCCCGTCCAGATCGGGATCGGGTGGTACATGCTGAGCATCGAAGACCAGCCGGGCAGCGACTGGTACTTTGCACTGCACATTTCGCTCGGGCTGACGGCAACACTGTTGATCGCACTGCGGGTCATCTGGCGCTTGTATCGGGCACCACCAGAGGCGCCGCGCGGGTTGCCCGGGTGGCAACGGAGAGCAGCACGAGCAACTCATGTACTGTTGTACGGGCTGATGTTGCTCATGCCACTGACAGGCTATCTCGGCGCAGCCTTCAGCGGCGAGGCGATGAGCTACTTCGGAGTCCCGCTGCCAGCTTGGGTGGCGAAGAACGAAGGGTTGAAGGAACAGCAATTCACGGCGCATTCGGTTGTCGCCTGGATGTTGGTCGCGATGATTGCCGTGCATGTACTGGCGGCGCTCAAGCATCTCTTCATCGACAAGGACACGATCTTTTGTCGCATGTGGCCACATGGCGCGGCGACGGACGACGCGGCGCTTGTTACCGGCGAGGAACGGTAGATTCCAGGCGGAGCACGTCCTCGATGTCCAGGCGCCCGCACCCCGAACGCGACCGCAGGGGTAGGCGCTCGGTTCGCCGGTCTGGCGTAATGCCGTCAGGGGTCCTGGAAACCAATCCACGCCCTACCCGCCCACCCAGGCCGTGACGGAGAAGACATGCGCCTTCTGCTGGTTGAAGACGATCTGATGATCGGCGAGTCGGTGCTAGACCTGCTCAGCGCCGAGAGCTATGCGGTCGATTGGGTCAAGGACGGTGAAATGGCCGACACCGCGCTGCGCACGCAGACCTACGATCTGATGCTGCTTGACCTGGGTCTGCCTCGGCGCGACGGCCTGGAGGTGCTGTGTTCGTTGCGCGCGCGCAAGGAACGCATTCCGGTGCTGATCGCCACCGCACGTGATTCGGTCCAGCAGCGCATCGAAGGCCTCGACGCCGGCGCCGATGACTACGTGCTCAAGCCTTATGACCTGGA
>CANHOE010000241.1 GCA_947462175.1 Burkholderiales bacterium
CACGCCACCCAGGCGCACGTTGTAGTTCTTGGCCTTGGCGCCGATGGCCTGCACGATGCGGTTCATCGCGAAGATCGAGTCGAAGTCGTTGGCGGTGACGATCAGCGCGCGGTCAGCATGCTGCAATGGCGCGGCAAAGCCACCGCAGACCACGTCGCCCAGCACATCGAAGATGACCACGTCGGTGTCCTCGAGCAGGTGGTGCTCCTTCAGCAGCTTGACGGTCTGTCCGACCACATAGCCACCGCAGCCGGTGCCTGCCGGTGGGCCGCCAGCCTCCACGCACATCACACCGTTGTAGCCTGGGAAGACGAAGTCCTCGACGCGCAGTTCTTCAGCGTGGAAGTCGACCGTCTCCAGCACGTCGATGACGGTTGGCAGCATCTTCTTTGTCAGCGTGAAGGTGGAATCGTGTTTCGGGTCGCAGCCGATCTGCAGCACCCGCTTGCCGAGCTTGGAAAACGCGGCCGACAGGTTGCTTGAGGTGGTGCTCTTGCCGATGCCTCCCTTGCCATAGATCGCGAACACCTTGGCGGTGCCGATCTTCAGGTTCGGGTCGAGCTCGACCTGAACGCTGCCCTCGCCGTCGAGGCGCAGGTTCTTGCGTACGCCAGGGTTCTTGATGTCGGGAATGGGAATCGTTGTCGTGCTCATGCATGAGCTCCTTCGCGGGAATCAGAAAAAACACCTTCGAGCCGGTCTTCAAGCTCTTCGCCGGCACGGCGTAACGCATCGAGAGTGGCTGCATCCGGTTGCCAGTAGTTGCGTTCGGAGGCTTCCAGCAATCGGTTGGCAACGCGGGCTGATGCGGTGGGGTTCAGCTTGGCCAAGCGCTCGCGCATCTCCGGGTCGAGCATGAAGGTCTCGCTGAGTTGCTGGTAGACCCAAGGCTGCACCTGTCCGGTGGTTGCTGACCAGCCCATCGTGTTGGTCACATGCACCTCGATCTGACGCACACCTTCGTAGCCATGTTCCAGCATGCCCTCGTACCACTTTGGGTTCAGCATGCGGGTGCGGGTTTCAAGTGCGACCTGCTCACGCAGCGAACGTACCGCGCCGTCACCCTTGGTCTGGTCGCCGATGTAGACGGGTGGCGTGTCGGTGCTGCGGCCGCCCTTGGCGACCTTCACCGCCTGGGTGATGCCACCCAGCGTGTCGAAGTAGTTGTCGACAGTGGTCACGCCCAACTCGACTGAGTCCAGGTTCTGGTAGGTCAGCTTCACATCGGCCAGCGCGCTCTTGAGGAGTGCAGTTTGCTGCACAGCACGGCCTGTGCGGCCGTAGGCGAAACCCTTGCGCCGTGTGTAGGTCTCGGCGATTTCGCCTTCGTCCGTCCACTTGCTGCTCTCGACGAGGTTGTTGACGTTCGAGCCGTAGGCGCCTTCGGCGTTTCCGTAGACGCGCAGCGCTGCGATCTCGAGCGTGCAACCGTGCTCCTGCTGGTAATCCAGCGCGTGCTTGCGGATCCAGTTCATGTCGAGCGGTTCGTCGGTGGCCGAGGCGGCGAGGAACGCGGCTTCGGCCAGCAACTTGATCTGCATCGGCATCAGATCGCGGAAGATGCCCGACAGTGTGATCACCACGTCAATGCGCGGACGTCCGAGTTCGGCCAGCGGAATCAAGGTGGCGCCAGCGATCCGGCCGTAGCTGTCGAAGCGAGGCAGGGCGCCCATCAGCGCGAGCGCCTGTGCGATCGGCGCACCCTCGTTCTTCAGGTTGTCGCTGCCCCAGAGCACCATCGCGATCGACTCGGGGAGCGCATGGCCGTCAGCGATGTGCCGATCGATCAGCAATTGGGCCTGCTTGGCGCCGTCTCGCACGGCGAATGAGCTCGGGATGCGGAAAGGATCGAATCCGTGGATGTTGCGTCCGGTCGGCAGCACCGCCGGCGTGCGCAGAATGTCGCCACCCGGCGCCGGACGGATGAATCGGCCGTCGAGTGCCCTCAGCATCGCGCTGACCTCGGTGTCGACTGCCAGCATCGCATCGGCCTCAGCGAGCCCGCGCATCATGGCAAGCGAGTCATCGTCGCGTTCGATGTGGGCCAACCCCAGCGCGTGCTCAGCGCTGCGTCCAGCCACCAGCGCCTCGACCGACGCGCGCGCCAGTTGGCGACCGTGTGAGGCATCCGCCATCGCCAGCAACATGTCGACCCGCTCTGCAACGCTGGGCGCACGGCCGGCCACGTGCAGGCCGTGAGGAATCAACGTGTACTCCAGCTCGAGCATTTGCTCCGAAAGTCTTGCGACGCGTGCGTCAGCGTCACCGGAAGGCGATGCATCCCACAGCGGCGTGGCATCTGAGAGATTCAGTTCCGCTGCTTGAGATTGCAGCATGGTCGCCAACTCGGTGCGCTCGGTCGAGGCGCGTTCAATTGCACGCCAGCGATCGATGGATGCCTTGAGATCTTTCAAGCCTCGATACAGACCGGCCTGAGCGACGGGTGGGGTGAGGTAGCTGATCAGCGTGGCGCCAGAGCGGCGCTTGGCGATGGCACCCTCTGACGGGTTGTTTGATGCATAGAGGTAAATGTTCGGCAGGTCATCGATCAGCCGATCTGGCCAGCACGTGCCTCCCAGCCCGCTTTGCTTGCCAGGCATGAACTCCAGCGCACCGTGGGTTCCGAAATGCAGCACGGCCTGCGCCTTGAAATCCTCACGCAAATAGCGATAGAAGGCGGAGAAGGCGTGCGTCGGTGCGAGGCCTTTCTCGAACAGCAGGCGCATCGGGTCGCCTTCATAGCCGAAGGCCGGCTGTACAGCGATCAACACATTCCCGAACTGCTTGCCGAGCACGAAGATCGAGCTGCCGTTGCTCAGCTGGCGACCTGGCGCCGGGCCCCACTGACCTTCGATCTCCTTGAGCCAGCGTTCTCGCCGAACGTGGTCTTCGGCCGAGATGAGCGTGTGAACGTTCGCGTCGGCGCCGTACTGCGCAGCATTGCCCTTGAGCACAGCGTCCCGGAGATCGTCGATGCTGGAGGGCATATCGACGCTGTAGCCCTGAACCTTCATCGCGCTCAGCGTGTGATACAGCGACTCGAAAACCGACAGGTACGCGGCGCTGCCGATGTTGCCCGCGTTCGGCGGGAAATTGAAGATGACGACGGCCACCTTGCGCTGAGCACGCTCGCTGCGGCGCAGTGCGACGAGTTTGAAGACGCGGGCCGCCAGCATGATGGCCCGCTCGGGGCAGGTGTGCATGTCCTGCGCGTTGTCGTTCTCTGTGAACGTACACGCGTGATGGCAACCAGTGCAAGTCACGCCTGGAGCGCCCGGCCGACCACCGAAGACGATCGGGCTGGTCGATCCGTCGAGCTCGGGGATTGCGACCATGATGGTGCTTTCCACGGGCAACAGGCCACGGTCAGACTCTCCCCACTGGGCAAGCGTCTGAAATTCAACCGGATGTGCGGCCACATAAGGCACATCCAGCTGAGACAGCACTTCCTCAGCCGCCTTGGCGTCGTTGTATGCCGGGCCACCGACCAGGGAGAAGCCCGTCAGTGAGACGACTGCATCGACGGTAACCACGCCGTCCTGCATGAAGAACTTGTCGATGGCCGGACGCGCGTCGAGACCCGCAGAGAAGACGGGCACCACACGCAGTCCGCGCGCTTCCAAAGCCGAAATCACGCCGTCGTAGTGACCTGCGTTGTTCGAGAGCAGGTACGAGCGCAGCACCAGAATGCCAACGGTTCCATGAACCTGCTTGCCTGGTGGTTTCGGCAACGCCGAGGCCTCGGCCGACAGTCGGCCCACCATGCGCGGATGGTAGACACCGACCTCTGGATAGTCGACTGGCGCGGCGACTTTCACCAGGCCACGCAGTGCGCGACGCGAACCATCGGCTCCGCGGTCGACCACATGTCGAACGAGGTTCAGCATGTTCTCGTCGGAGCCGCCGAGCCAATACTGGAGCGTCATGAAATAGGCGCGCACATCTTGTGCCGTGCCGGGGACAAAGCGCAGCATTTGCGGAATGCGGCGCAGCATCTTCATCTGCGCGGCACCGCCGGGCGCCGCCTTTTCCTTGTTGCCCCGCAGTTTCTTCAGCAAGGCCATGGGGCCACTGGCAGGCTTTGACATGTCGAAGTTGCCAAGCCGCGTGAGCTTGACCACTTCGCTGGCGGAGGCCATGCAGATCATCGCGTCGCAGTGATCGCGACGCGCATGCAGGGCCGGCAGGATCGGCAGGAAATGATCCTCGAGAAACAGCATGCCAGCAACGACGATGTCAGCTTCTGCAATATCTGCCTGGCAGCGCGCGAGTGCTGCTGAGTTCCCGGCGTATTCCGATGCAGCGTGCATTGACAGCTGAAGCCCTGGCAGCTCACGGGCCAGCGTGCTGCGTGCTCGCTCGATGGAACTGGCCAAGTGCGTGTCCATCGTCACCACCACCACGCGGATCGGCGTGCGGGACGGACTCGACCGAGGGTCAACTGCCGAAGTGAGCTTTTGCGTCATAGAGTGTCTCTACGGTGATCACCGGTACGTTGTGTTCTTGCGCGTATCGCTCGGTGTTGCGGCGCGCTTTGC
>CANHOE010000242.1 GCA_947462175.1 Burkholderiales bacterium
GAAGAGGCGTGCGTCCAGCGTCTGTGTTGCACCAGGCGCCAGTTCTCCGAGCGGGACGATCTTGCCCACGGCGTAGTGGTTGGTGTCGACCTTGCGGGTGAAGAACTCGCGCGGACGCTTGTCGTCGGCGGTGGCGCCGAGCAGCCAGGCGCTGGCAAAGTAGTGCTGCACCATCGCGATCCAGCCGTTGTCGGCCGCCGCGTCGTGATCGGGCTTCTCGTTCGGGCCACGCTTTTCAATGGTCTTGAATTCGATCTTCTGAAACTTGGTCGCGTCGGTGTAGATCGCCGGCCCGGTGAAGGTGAAATAGAAGCTCGACTCGCCCTCCGGTGCATTGCCATCGCGAAGGAACTGGAAGTAGGCCTGGGGCGTCACGGGGGCACTGGAGTCGTTGACCACCTCGTGCTTCACTGCCACCACGTAGCTGCCTCGTTGGAAGGTGTAGGTCTTTCGCAGCTTGACGCCGCCAATCTCGGGCGATTCGAGGCTCACCGACAGGCTGTCCTGACCGTCCTTCAGCGTGCGGTCGCCCGGCAGCAGCGTGAACACCGTGAGGTGATTCGGCAGACTCGCTCCGCCTTGTGCTGCGATCAGGCCGGTCTGGGCCTTGTAGAGCCGGCTGCTGGACTCGTCGAACAACACCACGTTCTTGTCTTGGTGGAGGTGGTCGACCTGCTTGAGCATTTCGAGGCGGACCACGGAGCCACCGGCGGTATCGACGGTCACCTTGACCACATCGGTGGTGATATCGATCTTCTGCGACAGGGGGACCGACTCGGTCGCTGCCGGGGCACTGATGGGGACCGAGCCAGGAGCCACGGCCACACCGGCGGCGTTGGGCACTGTGGCGCTGGTCGAGGCCGCCTGAGTGCCAGGCGCGTTGGCCGGCGTAGGGCCCGTCACCGCCGGCGCGCTGGCCGGTGGCGGCCCGAACATCGACGGATGGCCGTTGTGCTTGTTCCAGGCATCCCACAGCAAGACGAGCGACATGGAGAACACCACCCAGAGCAGGGTGCGGCGCATTTCAGTCATGACAGATTCTTTTCGAGGAGATCCACAGCCACCGAGGTCTCGGATGGCGCATTGGCAGGAGTGATGAAGCGACGGGCAGGCACCGGGTCACAACCGCCAGCGCACCAGGGGTGACAGCGCAGCAGTCGTCGCGCGCCGAGGTAGGCGCCCGCCGCGGCGCCGTGGGTTTCAAGAGCGGTCAGCGCATAGGCCGAACAGGTCGGCTCGAAGCGGCAGGACGAGCCCAGCCAGGGGCTCAGCATCAGGCGGTAGAACTTCACCACACCGATCAGCACCTGCTGAACCAGCGACGAAGGACCGCGGGAAACGACGATCGACTTCATCGCCGAGCGCGTGCAACTGCCGCGGCCATCAGCGTCGCCAGTTCGTCGGTGGCTGCTTGGTTCAGCCGATCGGATGCCGCGCTGATGAACTCGCTGCGGGCGAACGACGTTCTCAACCTCACCACCCATAGCCCTGCCGGCAGGGCTGTCGCGGTGCTGGCGATCGCCGCACGGATACGCCGCTTCAACAGCGTTCGCGTGACCGCACGCTTGGCATGCCGCTTAGGCACGACGAGCCCCAGCCAGAGCCCGGTCAACGGCGATTGGTCCACAGGCAACAGTAACGCCTGGCTCGCGGTTGTTGACAAGTCTTGAACCCCAGCGGTTGGGGTAGCCATTTTCCCGCTCAATGGCCGGCGCGGCAGATGGTGTACCGCGAAGTGCGCCGTGCGTGCTTGCGCCGGTGCATTGAGCACCTGAGTGAAGTCGCTGGCTTGTGTCAGTGCGCGTGTCACGGCGATTCGCTCTGCGGTCACCGTGCGCTGCCTGCGATCAGGCGAAGGTTCGAACTCAGACCGCCAAACGCTTGCGGCCCTTGGCACGGCGGGCGTTGATGATGGCGCGGCCACCACGGGTCTTCATGCGGACCAGAAAGCCGTGGGTACGGGCGCGGCGGGTCTTCGAGGCTTGATAAGTGCGTTTCATGGTGTATCCAGTGAAAAATAACGTTGCCTGATCGCCGAAGCGCAGAGGCTGTGGTGGGGCGACGCGGTGCGCGGGATCACCACGGTGGGTGAACCAGGGCTTGGGCCGCGCAGAAGGAAGAAACCCTCTTCTCGGCCCCCTCGCTTGCAGGGCAACCCGCGATTAAACCAAGAAACGACGCTGTCGTCAAAAGTCCATGATCTCGAGGCGTTTCAGATGGTTGTTTGACTGAGAAGTTTTCTGCGTTTTCAATCTGTGGATAACTTGTCTTCAGTCGCCCTATTTCGTATAGACTGTGCTGCCCCCGAAGCGCGGTTCTTCACAAAATGACCGAAGATCTTTGGCAACGCGGCTGTGAGCGACTCGCAGCTGAATTGCCTGAACAACAGTTCAACACCTGGATCCGCCCGCTACAGGCCGCCGCAGTCTCAGACAGCGCATCCGGGGTGGTGGCAAGTTTGATGGTGCCCAACCGCTTCAAGCTCGATTGGATCCGCAATCAGTATGGCGGGCGCATCGAGGCAGTCTTGTCCGAATTGGCTGGCAAGCCAGTGCGTCTGGAAATCAATTTGGCGCCGCGGGATGGCGCGGTCCGCGCAGCGCCGCTCGGCACGCCGGCCAGCCACGTACCTGCGGCAAACGACGGTTCGATTGCATTGAGGCCTCGCATCGCCACATCGGAGCCGCTGCTTGTGCAGGTCAATGGTGCAAGTCACTCACCGGCGCCATCCGCCGCTGCGGTGTCGCGTCACAGGCTCAACCTGGGCCTGACCTTCTCTAACCTGGTGCCGGGCCGCGCCAATCAGATGGCGAGGACTGCAGCCTTGCATGTGGCAGGTGCGCCGGGTCAGATGTACAACCCGCTGTTCATCTACGGGGGTGTCGGCCTGGGCAAGACGCATCTGATGAATGCAGTGGGCAACGCACTGCTGGCTGACCGGCCTGACGCGCGCGTGCTTTACCTGCACGCCGAGCAGTTCATCACCGACGTGGTCAAGAACTACCAGCGCAAGACCTTCGACGAGTTGAAAGCCAAGTACCACTCGCTGGATCTGCTGCTGATCGACGATGTGCAGTTCTTTGCGGGCAAGGAACGCACGCAGGAAGAGTTCTTCAACGCCTTCGAGGCGCTGCTGGCCAAGAAGGCGCACATCATCATGACCAGCGACACCTACCCGAAGGGTCTGGTGGACATCGACGAGCGGCTCACCTCACGGTTCGACGCCGGCCTCACGGTGGCCATCGAGCCGCCCGAGCTGGAGATGCGAGTGGCGATCCTGATGAAGAAAGCCGAGGCCGAGGGCACGCCCATGCCTGAAGACGTGGCCTTCTTCGTCGCGAAGAACGTGCGCGCCAATGTGCGTGAGCTGGAAGGCGCGTTACGCAAGATCCTGGCCTATTCGCGCTTCAGCCAGAAGGACATCAGCATCGCCTTGGCCCGCGACGCGCTGAAGGATCTGCTGTCGATCCAGAATCGTCAGATCGGCGTCGAGAACATCCAGAAGACGGTTGCCGATTTCTACAAGATCAAGATCGCCGACATGTACTCGAAGAAGCGGCCCGCGAGCATTGCCAGGCCGCGCCAGATCGCGATGTACCTGGCCAAGGAAATGACGCAGAAGAGCCTCCCCGAAATCGGTGAGCTCTTCGGTGGGCGGGATCACACCACCGTGCTGCATGCAGTCCGGAAGATTTCTGCCGAGCGCCAGAAGAATCCCGAACTGAACCAGCAGCTGCATGTGCTGGAACAGACGCTGAAAGGTTGACCCCTTGAACTTCTGTCAAGGCACAACACTGGGGACAACTTCGGCACAAGAAGGGGTTGTCCACAGCGGAAGTCGAAATCGAAAAGTTGTTGCGTCTGACTCCCGCAGATCGAAGTCGCCAGCGCACAGGGTTGACCCAACGCTAAATGGTTGATATCAAGGAAGAAAATGGGGTTGTGCACAGAAAGTGGCGTCCCCTACTACTACGGCTAATTTGAGAGGCTCACATGATTGTCTTGAAGACGGCGCAGGAAAAATTGCTGAGTGCACTTCAGTCGGTATCGGGCATCGTCGAGCGCCGACACACCTTGCCGATCCTTGCCAACGTATTGCTGCGCAAGAACGGCGGCGAGATCGAGTTCACCACCTCGGATCTTGAAATTCAGGTGCGAACCCGCGACACCTTCGATGGCGACGCTGCCAGCTTCTCAACCACCGTTGGCGCACGCAAGTTGATCGACATCCTGCGATCCCTGCCAGCCGATCAGGTGGTCACCCTCAGTGCCAACCAGAACAAGCTCACGCTGCAAGGCGGCAAGAGCCGTTTCACCTTGCAGACCATGCCCAGCGATGACTTTCCGCTGGTGCAGGAAGCGGCCGATTTCGGTCCGGCCTTCAAGGTACCGCAGGCCACGCTGAAGAACCTGATCAATCAGGTGCACTTCGCCATGGCGGTGCATGACATTCGCTACTACCTCAACGGCATCCTGTTCGTGGCCGAAGGCAAGACGCTGACCCTGGTCGCAACAGACGGCCACCGCC
>CANHOE010000243.1 GCA_947462175.1 Burkholderiales bacterium
CGGCGCGACAGCCTGCTCGCGCGGCAGTTGTCACAACGCGCACACCGAAAGGCATGACGATGGAATTCGATAAGACGAGACGCGCTTTCCAACGCCAACTTCTGTGCGGGCTGGGCAGCGCTGCGTCATCGCCGCTGGCACGCGCCGCCGAGCCAGTGAATGCACCTGCGCTCAAGGTCGTCGCCACCTTCTCGCTCCTGGCGGACATCGCCCGCGAGGTCGGCGGGCCGGCAGTCGAGGTCAGTGCCCTCGTCGGCCCGAACGCCGACGCGCATGTGTTCGAGCCCACGCCGTCCGATGTGCGGCGCGTTGCGGGGGCCGATGTGGTCATCACCAACGGCTTGCGCTTCGAAGGCTGGATTGACCGACTGATCAAAGCCTCGGGTTACCGCGGACCGGTCGTGATCGCGAGCCGCGGCGTCGCACTGCGACAGTTGTCCGGCGGCGCTGACCCGCATGCCTGGCAAGACCTCGCCAACGGCCAACGCTATGCCGACAACATCCGCGCGGCCTTGGTGGCTGCGCTGGCCGCCAGGTCACCGGTGCGCGCGGCAGAGGTCGAAGTCCGCGCCGCGGCCTACCAGCAAAGACTCGCCGCGCTCGACCTCGACATCCGCGCCCGCATCACTGCCCTGCCCGCTGAGCGCCGCCGCGTCATCACCTCCCACGATGCCTTCGGCTATTTCGCTGCCGCCTATGGCATCACCTTCATCGCGCCGCGTGGCTGGACCACTGGCAGCGAACCGTCGGCCGAAGCAGTGGCCCGCATCGTTCGACAAGCCCGACAAGCCAAAGCCAGCGCATTGCTGGTCGAAAACATCAGCGACCCGCGCCTGATTGAACGCATCGCTCGCGAAGCGGGATTGAAGGTCGGCGGCGAGTTGTACTCCGACGCGCTGTCGCTGCCCGGTACCGAAGCAGACACCTACATGAAGATGTTCGAGCACAACGTGCGGACTCTGGTGGAGGCAATGTCGGTGGGAACATCCAGTTCCGCCGCAGTGCTCGGTGGGAAGCCATGAACATCACCTTCTCTTTCAGTGCTGCCGGGTGCATGGCGGTTCGCGCCAAGCGCTGACAGGTTGATCGCCGAGGTGAGGACCAGACATCCGCTTACTCAGTGATGACCACGCCACTCCGATTGGCGGAAGTCGCGCCTGAGCGAAGAGCGTGTCGAATTCAGGATCGGGAAGCGGTGCGCGTGTTGGAGAAGGCGCCAAGCGCCCCGCTGACCATCTACCCAATCTGCACGATCTGACGTGCACGATCCAGAATTCTGTGCACGGGGCCAGTGATGCATGCGCCGCCGGGGGCACAAGAGTGGTGCTTGAAGTGCTGGTGTACGGTATCTGACTTCCACACGGCACAGCGAACATCGTCGATGTCGCTGGTCGCGTGATGCTCGGGGCGGAGGAGCGATGCCGTCTTCAAGCATCGCGCAGCGGTACCAGTGGCAATGCACGGAGCCACCTGACCTGAGCTGTTTACAAGCAGTTTGCCCAGATTGCGTAAGAACACCTTCGAGCGATCTACAAAGTGTTTCTGAAATCCGACCCTCCCACCCCCTCAACTGCGGGATGCGCTCGGTCAGGACAAGAAGCAAACTAAGCACAGTACTTGCTTCGGCTTCATCAGTCACAAGCCCAGTCGCTAACTTTTGGAGTGAGAAATGCAAACATCCGTCGCTCAATTCGCCGTGAAATCTGTCGCAGTGGCTGCAGTGCTTGCAGCTACCTCGCTGAACGCATCTGCCTTGACCATCTTGGGCGGGCCGATCACTGGATCGTCGTTCACTGACGTGACCATCGGTACGATTTCGGTTGGTGCCTTGTCCGAAGTGACGGGGAGCCTGTTCGCGGCGACCAATGTCACGTTTCCGGCGCCCTTCAATTTGTCCCTGACCTTGGACCAGGTCACTTTCATCAGTGGCACTGTCGGTTCGCTTGTCGGTGATCTTGACGCTTCTGCGGCTGGTTTCCACTTCACAAACGTGGCTGCCGGCAACTACATCGTGAAGGCCAGCGGCACACTCGACGGCCTGGGTCAGTATTCAAACCTTGCGTTGGTGGGCGCAAACTACTCTGTGACGCCAGTTCCTGAACCAGAAACCTACGCCTTGTTGCTCGCGGGCCTTGGCATCATCGGATTCGTTGCTTCGCGCCGGAAAGCCAGCTGAACCATGCTTGAGGCGAAAGCCGCCCAGCACAGAGCCGGCCGTTTCGACGGCCGGTTTTTTTTCGGGGCAGCTCAATCCATTCGATAGGAGACTCCGAAGAGATCATCGCGAAGCCGGCTCTTGCAGGTTTCGCGCAAGGCAAGCCAAGGATGTCAGGCCATTGAGGGCTGCGCATGAATGACGGCGCGTCGCCGCCTCAGGAGGGGTCGGGCGACGGTGGCCATCAGAGAAGCTTCTACACGTCAGTGATCGCTGTCCGCGATTCAATCGGCGCAACTTCGGAAGCCGCAAAACAGGTCATCACGGTCTGGACAGTGGAAATGGCGAAACTTCAGGTGCCGCAGGCGGCTTGAGGTCGCGAACGACGCGCCCCGAAGCACCTTGTGCGTACCGAAACAGGGCTGGGAGTAATCACGGTCGGGATCGGGGCTGAACTCCGGATAAGGCCGGAATGTGCTCGACGTCCACTCCCAGACTTCCCCCCAACGAAAACCACGGCTGGCACCGAGGTGTGCAGCCGCCTCCCATTCGACCTCGGTGGGCAGGCGTCGCCCGGCCCAAGCACACCAGGCCTCGGCCTCGTACCAGCTGACGTGCACCACCGGCTGCTGCATCGGCAGGTGCACCAGGGTGCCGAAACGGCGTTGCAGAACACCCTGCCGCATTTGATCGACATGGCGCGGCACGCGTCGTCCTTCCCGCTGCACCCATCGCCAGCCGTCGGCTGACCACCATCGGCCGTCGTCGTACCCGCCGTCTTCGACGAAGTCGGCGTACTGCGCCCAGGTCACGGCCTGCGAATCGATCTCGAATTGCGGCAGTGCGATCTCGTGCGCCGAGGTTTCGTTGTCGAACACGAAGCCATCGCCGCGTACCAAGCCCAGCGTCCAGCGCATCGGCGCAAACGTCAGCGGCGGTCGCGCTGCCACATTGCCCTGCAATGGAAGGGCAGGCAGCACATCTCGTGGACTGGGGCGGCCCCCGACTTCTGCGCCCAACGACAACCCCAGCGTCTGCGCCATCGAGGCGAAGCGCTCGCAAAGCATGTCCTCACGAAACAGCGCAAGCCGATGGAAGTAAAGGGCCGCGTCGGGGTTGGCTACATCCGTATCGGTGGCGTCCAACAGATCGAGCGTGATTTCCAGGGTGTCGGACAGGTAGTCCTTGGTCCGTTGCAAGTCCGGCAGATCGAGCGTCCAGCGCTGCTGATGCGGCGCCCTCGACGGGTCGTACCACGCATCGGCGCGGGGCTCGATCGAGGCCAGGCGGATGCCCGTCGGATCGCAGGCTGTCCCGCGCTGGCGTTGGACATGACGGCCGATCCAATACTCCTGGAACCAGCCGATGTGACCGGCTTCCCACAGCGGAAGGTTCAACTCGGGCTGGAGAGGTACTCGCCAACCATCAGATGCCAGCGCCGCCTCGTACAGCGACAACCAGCGCAAGGTCTGATTCCTGGCGTCCATCAGCGCCAGAGACAGCAAGTCCTTGCCGGCACGACGCAACAGCGGCGACCTGGCACCCTGCGCGCTACGGTCCAGCCGGTGTGGTGCGTTCTTGTTCAAGTCACTCCCCGCAACCGAGTTGTCGTATCGCCTGCTTCGCTCCGATTTTCACACCCGGTTCCGGCACACCGGGGACAACCAACGCATCGAAGCAGGCATTGATGGCCACCACCGGCTTCTTCATGCCCGCCGTCGACGATCCGCGCGACTTCGGCCGCATCGCCGCCACCAACCCGATCAGCGATGTCCACGCGATGGGCGGCACGCCGATATTCACGCTGGCGCTGGTCGGCATGCCCGTCAACGTTCTGCCGATCGAGACGATTGCGGCGATCCGGCAAGGCGGTGAAAGCAACTGCGCCGAGGCAGGTATCCCGGTCGCCGGCGGCCGTACCATCGATTCGGTCGAACCCATGTACGGGCTCGTCGTGCTCGGTCTGGTACACCCCAGCCGCATGAAACGCAATGCCGACTCGCGCGCCGGCGACAAGCTGATACTGGGCAAACCGATTGGCGTCGGCGTGCTGTCTGCCGCACTGAAGAAAAACGAGCTGCGCGCTGAAGGCTATGCGCAGATGATCGACAGCACCACCAGGCTGAACACGCCCGGCATGGCGCTCGGCAAACTGGACGGCGTGCATGCATTGACCGACGTCACCGGCTTCGGCCTCGCCGGCCACACGCTTGAACTGGCGCGCGGGGCGAAGCTGCGAGCGCACATCGATCGGGCGCGCGTGCCGATGCTGGCAGGCGTGCGTGAGCTGGCGGCACAAGGCCGGATGACCGGTGCTTCGGGGTGCAACTGGGCCGCCAACAGCGCCCAGGTCACGCTACCAGCC
>CANHOE010000244.1 GCA_947462175.1 Burkholderiales bacterium
CACCGTCTGCGGCACCGCCTCGGCATCGGGATAGCGCGTGTTGTGCGCGAAACCGAAGATCACCACGGCCAGATCGACGCCGATCTGCGGCGCCGCCAGACCCGCCCCGCTGGCTGCCTCCATGGTGTCAAACAGATCCGTGACCAGCGCGTTCAGCTCGCGTGTGTTGAAGGCCGTCACCGGTTGCGCGACACGCCACAGACGCGGGTCGCCCATTTTCAGAATTTCGCGCACGGCCATGGTTCTCTCCGCTTTGATTCAGGCGCCATGATGAACCTGTCTGCGTTGGGTGGCCACCCGTTGGCGGTGTTGGGCCACCCGTGGTCGACAATCGACGGGTGGAAAACAATGAATCTGCTTCCGAACAAAGTGCGCTGACCGGCGTGTTGTGCCTGGCAGGCGCCACAGCCAGCGGCAAGACCGCGGCGGCGCTGGCGATCACGCAGGCGCTCGCCGACCAGCAGCCGACACGGCAGGTCGAGATCATCAGCGTCGACTCGGCACTCGTCTACCGCGGCATGGACATCGGCACTGCCAAGCCCACCGCCGCAGAGCGTGCAGCGGTACCGCACCACCTGATCGACATCATCGATCCCAGCGAGGCCTACTCGGCAGCCCGCTTCGTGGGTGATGCGCAACGGCTGATCGGCGAGATTCGCGCCCGCGGTCACCTGCCCTTGCTGGTGGGCGGCACGATGCTGTATTTCAAGGCGCTGTTCGAAGGCCTGGATGCGATGCCCGCAGCCGACCGCGCGGTGCGCGCCGCCCTCGACGAACAATGCGAACGCGAAGGGTTGCATGCGCTGTACCGCGAGCTCAAGCGCGTCGATCCGGTCACCGCGGCGCGCTTGCCGCCGGGGGATCGGCAGCGCATCCAGCGCGCGCTGGAGGTGCATCGCGTCAGCGGCCTGCCCTTGTCGTCGTTCCACCTACAGAAGGCTGCGGTCGAGACACCGCCGCTGATTTCGCTGGAGCCTGCCGACCGCGCCTGGCTGCATCAGCGCATCGAAGCGCGTTTCGCGCAGATGCTGGATGCCGGTCTGGTCGATGAAGTGCATGCGCTGATGCAGCGGGGTGACCTGCATGCCGATCTGCCCTCGATGCGCTGCGTCGGCTACCGGCAGACCTGGGAGGCGCTGGAAATCGACGACCTGAGTGAACTGCCCGAACGCGGCATCGCCGCCACACGGCAGCTGGCCAAGCGCCAGCTGACCTGGCTGCGCAGCATGCCGCAGCGCACCGTGGTGGCCTGCGATGCTCCGGACGCGCAGGCCCAGGTGGTGGCCATGGCCTTGAAGTTCGCTGCCGCGCTGAGCCCGCCGTTGGGTTGAGCCGACGCGGCCATTCTGGCCTCAACGGGGAGCTGGCTTTCCGCTCGGCACCGTGACGATCACCCGCACCACCGAGGGCGGCACGCTCGACGAACCCGGCGTTCCGATCGCCACGTTCGCGGCCTGGGCGCCATGGCCCACGAGGTAATCGCGCACGCTGGCAGCACGCTCTCTGGCAAGTGTGTTGCTTTTGCTCGCGGGATCACCAGGTGCGGCGACCATCCACATGCCACCTCGCGTTGCCGGACTGGCGGCCATGCGCTCCAGCAGTGCCGCCAATGGCGGCCTGACCACGGCGCGGGCTGGTTCGAAGCAAAAGCGCAGCGGCACTTCAGCGCGCAGACTGCCGTCGCGATCAATGGCCAGCACCACCGGCGTGCCGTCGAACAGATCCGCCAGCCGCTGGCGTTCCTGTGCCAGCGTGGGCCGGGGCGACGAGACACTGCCCACGGACCGGGTGGATGGGCTGGCACAGGCCACAAGAAGCGCTGTGAGACCGAGCGCAACGATGTGGCCCGCCCAGCGCCGGAGCGGGTCATGCGCGCAGCACTCAGCGGTGCAGACGGCGGTCGGTGATTCACGGTGCATGCGAATCACTCTATCGTGCCGGTCGCCCTGGTGCACTTCCCGGTGGCGACAAGTCGTAACGGCCACAGCGCGTCCAAGGGGCATGCAAGTACCGAAGTGCCGCCGACGATGGCTGCGCCGACAATCGATTGGCGCAGCCGCCATGTTGTCCCCCCCGCCTCCCCCATCCTCGCCCCTGCTCGATGTTCGCGCGCTGTGCAAGCGTTACATCGACGCGCCGGTGTTCTCCAACGTGGATTTGCAAGTGCGGCGCGGTGAGTTCGTCGCGATCCTCGGTGAATCCGGGGTCGGCAAATCAACGCTGCTGAACTGCATCGCCGGGCTGGACACGGTGCAGGGCGGCTCGGTGCAGATCGCAGGCACCGACATCACCGCACTGAGCGAGGCAGCTCAAGCGGTGTTTCGCCGCACGCAGCTGGGCTTCGTGTTCCAGGCCTTCCATGTGCTGCCGCACCTGAGCGTGGCATACAACGTCGGGCTGCCGCTGCTGTTGCAGGGCCAGCCCGATGAGGCGCGGGTGCAAACGGTGCTGCAGGCTGTCGGCCTCGATGCGCTGGCCGATCGGCTACCGCAGACGCTGTCCGGCGGGCAACTGCAGCGCGTGGCCATTGCGCGTGCGCTGGTGCACCGGCCCGCGCTGATCCTGGCCGACGAGCCGACCGGTAACCTTGACCCCGCCACCGCCGAGAAGGTGATGGACCTGCTCTCAGCCCAGGTGCGAGGCCAGGGCGCGGCCTGCGTGCTGGTCACGCACTCACAGGCCGCCGCGGCACGGGCAGATCGCGTGGTCACGCTGACGGCCCAAGGCATCGTCGCGCAGGCCCAGTCCGCTGTGGACTGAGCCCATGCTTGCGCTGCTGACGCACCTGACCTGGCCTGAGTGGCGGCACCACCCGTGGCGCCAGGCAGCGGCGCTGCTGGCGGTGACGCTGGGTGTGGCGCTGGCGTTCTCGGTGCAGCTGATCAACCAGTCGGCGCTGGGCGAATTCAGCGCGGCGGTGCGCTCGATCAACGGCGAACCTGACTTTGAACTGCGAGGCCAGCGAGGTGGATTCGACGAGGCGCTGTATGCACGAGTGGCTCAGCATCCCGACATCGCGCTGGCCAGTCCGGTGGTCGAGGTCGAGACGCAGGCGCTGACGAACGGCAATCAGGGCGCGGCCAGGCGGGTCCCGCTGCGCGTGCTCGGCATCGATGCGCTGGTCGCCGCACCCCTGTCGCCAGCGCTGCTGCCCAAGCTGTCGGAGCGGAACGCAGCAACAGAGCCCGATCGATTGGGGCTGTTCGACCCGGACGCGGTGGCCTTGAACGCAGCAGCGAGGCTGCGGCTCGGGTCGTCTGAGGCCTTGCGCCTGCAGACACCCAACGGCATCGCCGCGCTGCGGGTGCACGGCAGCGTGGCGGCCGGCGGCCCGCCGCTCGCGGTGATGGACATCGCCGGCGCACAAGTGCAGTTCGGCATGCTGGGCCGGCTGAGCCGCATCGATGTGCGCTTGAAGCCGGGCGCCGATCGCGAACAGGTTGTCGCCTCGCTGCACCTGCAGGACTTTGCCGCGCAGGGCGTGCGTGCCACGACGCCGGACGAGGCCACCCAGCGGGTGTCGAACGTGTCGCGCGCCTACCGCGTCAACCTGACGGTGCTGGCGCTGGTGGCGCTGTTCACGGGCGCCTTCCTGGTGTTCTCGATCCTGTCGCTGTCGGTCGCGCAAAGGCAGCCGCAGTTCGCGCTGCTCGGCGTGCTGGGCCTGAGCGCCGCACAGCGGCTGCGGCTGGTGCTGGCCGAATCGGCTCTGCTGGGCCTGGCCGGCAGCGTGCTGGGGCTGGCGCTCGGCACGGCCCTCGCCGCGGCCGCATTGAAGTTGTTGGCTGGCGACCTCGGCGGCGGCTACTTCCCTGGCGTCGCACCGGCGCTGCACTTCAGCGTTCCGGCCGCGCTCGCGTATGGCGCGCTGGGCGTGGCAGCGGCCCTGGTCGGCGGCTGGTTGCCGGCACGCGAGGCGCAGCGACTCGCGCCGGCTCAGGCGTTGAAGGGCCTGGGCGATTCGTCTGGCAGCGCTCGCACACCTTGGCTCGGGCCGATGTTGATCGCCGTGTCGCTCGCTTTGCTGTTCGTGCCGCCGGTCTTCGACATGCCGCTGGCGGCCTACCTGTCGGTCGCGCTGCTGCTGCTCGGCGGCATCGTCTGCGTGCCCGGCGGGGTCGGACTGCTGCTGCGCGGGATAGCACCGCCGCGGCAGGCGCTGGCGCTGCTGGCGGTCGAGCGCGCACGGCAGCAGCGCCAAACCGCCACTGTGGCGGTGGCCGGCGTGGTGGCCAGCCTCGCGCTGTCGGTGGCGTTGACGGTGATGGTGGCCAGCTTCCGGGACTCGATCACCACCTGGCTCGACACCGTGCTGCCAGCCGACTTATATGCGCGGGCCGGCGCCTCGACCGGCGGCAGTGATGTGATCACGCTCGCGCCCGGCTGGGTGCGCGATGCCGCTGGGGTGGACGGCGTCGCACGCATCGAGACGCTGCGGGTGTCATCGGTGCAGATCGATCCGGCACAGCCAGCGGTGGCGTTGATCGCGCGGCCGCTC
>CANHOE010000245.1 GCA_947462175.1 Burkholderiales bacterium
CAGACGCCTGTGGCGCAGCTGGTGTGCAACTTCACCCCACCGCTGCCAGGGCGTGCAGCCCTGCTCAGTCATGACGACGTGACCACGCTGTTCCACGAATTCGGCCATGGCCTGCATCACATGCTGACGCAGGTCGACGACATCGGTGTGGCCGGCATCTCCGGCGTTGAATGGGACGCCGTCGAATTGCCCAGCCAGTTCATGGAGAACTTCTGCTGGGAGTGGGACGTGGTCAAACGCCTGACTTCGCACGTCGACACGGGCGCACCACTGCCTCGCGAACTGTTCGACCGCATGCTGGCGGCCAAGAACTTCCAGAGTGGCCTGCAGACGCTGCGGCAGGTGGAGTTCGCCTTGTTCGACATGCGACTGCATGCCGAGCCCGGCAGCGAAGACCGCATTACCGAGGTGCTCGACGAAGTCCGCAATGAGGTGTCGGTGTTCAAGCCGCCTGCGCTCAACCGCTTCCAGCACAGCTTCTCGCACATCTTCGCCGGCGGATATTCGGCGGGGTACTACAGCTACAAATGGGCCGAGGTGCTGTCGGCCGATGCCTGGTCGGCGTTCGAAGAGTCGGCCGAAGACGGCGGCGTCCTGAATGTCGCCACCGGCCGGCGTTACCGGCAAGCAGTGCTCGAAGCAGGCGGCAGCCGGCCGGCCATGGAAAGTTTCAAGGCATTTCGCGGCCGAGAGCCGAGCATCGACGCACTGCTGCGTCATCAGGGAATGGCCTGAGCGCCGCAACCAGGCCTCAGCGCACGTCGTTCAAGGAGACACGGTCATGACATCGGCCCTCACCCCCCTGCGCTCTGCATCGTTGCGCCCATCCGCAGGCTGGGCGGCTGTTGCACTCGCCTGCACGGCGTGCTTGGCTGGCATCACGTCGCCCAGCTTCGCCCAGCAGTACAAGGTCGTCGGCAGCGATGGCCGGGTGACTTACACCGACCGCCCCCCGCTGGCCAGCGGCGACAAGCTGTCCACCTTGAAGACGACTCGCGCCACGGCCGGGGTTCAATCGGCTTTGCCCATCGACCTCCGAGAGGCCGTGCAGCGCTACCCGGTCACGCTGTATGGCTCTGCCAATTGCGGCCCCTGCGATTCGGGACGTCAGTTCCTGCAGCAGCGCGGCATTCCGTACACGGAGAAGAGCGTGGTCACCGGTGAGGACGGTGCCATGCTGCTGCGCCTCACGGGCGGCAGTGACCTGCCGGCGATCACCATCGGCGCGCAGGTGGTGCGCGGCTGGTCTGCTGAAGGCTGGGCCTCCTACCTCGATGCGGCGGGATATCCCCGCGAGTCGAAGTTGCCCGCCGGTCACCAGTTCGCTGCGTCAACCCCACTGACCGAACAGCGCGCTTCGCCACCAAAGGACGCTTCAGCGCGGCTGCCCTCGTTGCTCACCGATGCGCAGGAAGTGCGGCGCGACCCGCCACCAGGCACAGGCGACTTCAAGTTCTGAGCGCCGAAAGGTGGGTGTCGTCTGACCGGCGTCCAACCTGCCACGCTGCCAGGCTGCCGGCAGCCATGGCGATACCCATCAGCCAGAACAGCAGCGCGGCACCGAGCGCTGAGCCAACCACGCCGAACAGCAGCGGCATCAACGTGCTGGCTCCGTTGATCGTCATCGAGCGCAGCGCCAGCGCCTCGCCGTGGCGCGGCTGAGGCGTCAGACGATGCAAAGCGGTCATGATCATCGGCTGCACGCAACCCAGCGCGATGCCCAAGCAAGCGCCGCAGATCGCCATCGCGAGCGCTGACTGGGCGAACGGGTAGATCGCAAACACCGCTGCAGTGGTCAGCATTGCGCCGGTCAGAACCTGCGCCTCACGCAGATGGTGGGCGATCCACGGAATGACCAGCCTCACCGCGGCCACCGCGGCGGCGAACGTGCCCAGGATCAACCCGATCGCTGACGCGCTGAGCCCACGCTCGTGCCCGAGCACAGGCACCAGGAAAGCGTGCAGATCCCAGCTCGACGACAGCAGCCAGTTCACCAGCAGCAGGCGACGCAGCCCCGGCAGACGCAGCAGCGTCCAGGCGCTGGTAACCGGCGCTCCCGGCGTGCGCGCCGCCGGCACTTCGGCAGGCACCCGCCGCATCCACGCCAGACTGATCAGCGGCAGCACGGCCAGCACAAGAAAAGCGCTGTCGAATCCTGCAGCGTCGATGGCCGTCCCGGCCACGACCGGGCCGATCATGTTCGACACCGCCGGGGCCAGGCCGAGCCAGCTGAAGACCCGCGTGACATCGGTTCCGCCTCCGGAAGCCAGGCGCCCGGCGCTGCGCTGGATCGTGATCAGACCCATGTTGGCGCCAACGCCACACAGCATCGCGGCCACGGACAGCATGGCGAAGGAGGCGCCTCGAGGAGCGAGGCGCAGCTCATCCAGTGCAGCCCATCCGGTGATCGGCGCTGAAGGAGTCAACCACACCGCTGCCGCCGCCATCAGAGCTCCACCAACCGCCAGCGCAACGGCCAACCGCATCGGCCGGTGGTAGCCGTGGCGGTCTGCCATGCGCCCGGAATGCAGCGCGGTGGCCACCGGCGCGGCAGCAAACAAGCCCAGCAGCAAACCGACCGCCCACTCGGCGTGGCCTTGCCGCAGCATCAGCAAGGGAGCGGCGACACGCACACCCGTCATGCAGGCATGCAGGAACACCTGACCGAGGATCAGCGCCAGCAGCGGCTGCGAAAACGCCATCAATCCCGCGCCGTGGGAACCTCGGCGGGCAAGAGGTCGATGTCGGCTTCCGCCTGCAACTCAGCATCTGCACCGGGCAACAGCGCCCGCGTTCGGGGCTCGGACAGGGCCTCGACCGACTTCAGCTTGCGGGTCATCGCGTTGGTACGCGTCTGCGCCTGATCGATGGTGTTGCTGGCCTCGTCGAGCTTCTTCTTCGTCTTCGCGAGCACCTCGCCGAACTTGCTGAACTCGGTCTTCACCGCACCCAGCACCTCCCACACCTCGGTCGAGCGCTTCTCCAGCGCCAATGTGCGAAAGCCCATCTGCAGACTGTTCAGCGTGGCCAGCAGCGTGGTCGGACCCGCCAGCGTGACCCGGTGCTCGCGCTGCAGCGCTTCCATCAAACCGGGGCGACGCAGCGCTTCGGCATAGAGCCCCTCGGTCGGCACGAACAGGATCGCGAATTCGGTGGTGTGCGGCGCCGCAACGTACTTCTCGCGGATCGTCTTCGCCTCGGCGCGCAAGCGCAGCTCGATCGCCTTGCCGGCCGCTTCGGCCTCCGGCCGGTCGGCGCGCTCCTGCGCATCGAGCAGGCGCTCATAGTCCTCGCGTGGGAACTTCGCATCGATCGGCAGCCACAGCGGCAGGCCATCGTCGCGGCGGCCTGGCAGCTTGATCGCGAACTCGACCCGCGCACCGCTGCCAGGAATGGTCTCGACATTGGTCGCGTATTGGTCCGGCGTGAACACCTGTTCCAGCAAGCCAGCCAGTTGCACCTCACCAAACACGCCGCGCGACTTCACGTTATTCAGCACCCGGTTCAGCGAACCCACATCCTTGGCCAGCCCCTGCATCTCGCCCAGCCCGCGATGCACCTGGTCGAGCCTGTCGGCGACCTGCTTGAAGCTCTCGCCCAGACGGGCTTCCAGCGTGGCGTGCAGCTTCTCGTCGACGGTCGCACGCATCTGTTCGAGCTTGGCTTCGTTGCCCTGCTGCAGCACGGTCAGTCGTTGCTCCACGCTGGTCTTGACCTCGCCGAGTCGTCGCTCGTTCGCCTCGGCCATGTCGCGCAGTTGCGCACCCAGGGTGTCGGAGAAGCGCTTCAGCGCTGCGTCGAGCGACTCGCGCGAGGCCTGGGCCTGCGTGGTCTGGGTGCGGGCCACGTCGCCCTGCTGGTTCAACAGCGTCTGCTGGAAGGTGCCGAGCGCCGTGCCCAGTTCGACCCGCGTGCCTTGGGCGCTGCGGCCGAGCTCATCACGCAGCTCGCGCTCCAGTCGTTCAGAGCCGCTGCGCACCGCATCGATGAGCGCCTCGTGGTCGGCGCGAGTGCTGGTGTTGTCTGATTTGCGAAGCGCCAGCCACAGCAACAGCAGCAGCGTAACGACACTTAGCGCCAGCGTGATCCAGGGCAGATTTTCCATCTCCCCATTGTCTCAGGCGTCTCAGGCGACCTCGGTTTGAAGGTCAGCCCCGCGCGGACGCAACGACTGCCAGGCCTGCCAATGCCGGAACGCCAGGCGCAGGGTGGTGAGCTGCAGCGCCACGGTGTCCTCGATCACCGTCCCGTAGCCGCCCGCCATCGACACGGCAACAGGAATGCGGCGCTCCAGGGCCGCTGCGAAGACACGTCGGTCACGCTCGGCCAAGCCAGCCGCGGTGAGCTTCAGCCGGCCGAGCCGATCGCCTTCGTAGGGATCGGCGCCGGCCAGGAAAAAGAGCAATTGCGGAAGGCCGGTGGACTCAGTGTCTCGCCACAGCCGATCCAGCGCGTGATCCAGCGCGACCAGGTATTCCTCGTCGG
>CANHOE010000246.1 GCA_947462175.1 Burkholderiales bacterium
CCTCGCGCAGGTGACCTTCTACGAGAACGACGACTTCCAGGGTCGCTCTTTCACCAGCCAGCGTTCGGTCAACAACTTCGAGCGGAACGGCTTCAACGACCGCGCCTCGTCGGTCGTGGTCAAGGGCACCCAGTCGACCCGATGGGAGGTCTGCGAAGACCAGCGCTTCAGTGGCCGTTGCGCCGTGCTGCGGCCGGGTCGGTATCCGTCGCTGTCCGCGATGGGCCTGAACGACCGCGTCTCATCGGCGCGCACCATCGATCGCAATGCGCGGATAGACGACGACCGCTACGCACCAGCACCCCCGCCGGTGCAGGTCAGTCAGGTCGTGTTCTACGAGGACGAAGGCTTTCGTGGCCGCACTTTCACCGCAAATGCGGCCGTCGCCAACATGCGCCGCAGCGGCTTCAACGAGCGCGCCTCGTCGGTGGTGGTGCGTGGCAATCGGTTCGATCGGTGGGAGGTCTGCGAAGACCGGCGCTTCAGCGGCCGATGCGTCGTCTTGCGGCCGGGCCAGTACCCGTCACTGTCGGCCATGGGATTGAACGACCAGGTGTCGTCGGCACGCGCCGTGGCACGCAACACACAGGTCGAAGACGAGCGCTATGCGCCGTTGCCGGCGATCGCCCGTGACTACAGCCGACGCAAGAACGAGCGCCTGTACGAAGCCGAGGTGACCTCGGTGCGCGCCGTGGTCGAAGAGACAGGCCAACGTTGCTGGGTCGAACGTGAGCAGGCCGTGCAAGAGCGCGGCAGCAGCGCCAACGTACCCGCCGCCTTGCTTGGCGCGGTGATCGGCGGCATCCTCGGCCACCAGGTGGGTGGAGGCTCCGGCAAGGACATCGCCACTGGCGTGGGCGTCGTCGCCGGCGCTGCCATCGGCAGCCAGGTCGGGCGCAACGGCGACGCCCAGCGGGTGGTGACCGAGCAGAACGTGCAACGCTGCCGCCAGACAAATGCACAGGCACACCCCGCCTACTGGGACGTGACGTACAACTTCCGGGGCCAGGAGTACCGGGTGCAGATGACCCGGCCGCCGGGCAACACCGTGACCGTCAACGCACAAGGCGAGCCCCGGGCCTGAATCAGCACGAGCTCATCGACGATGGGTATGTGGTGACGATCGCCAGCGAGCAGCAGTTGCACCTTGAACAGCGGGGCGAGCGATTTCTAGATGTGCAGTTCGAATCGTTCTACCGTGAGAAGGGCTTGGTGCTGCTAACCACGCCATCCGACACGCCGTGAGCGGTGGCTGCCACCTACCGACACCCGCGGCGCCACTCCCATGGCGGCACCGGATCATTTCGGGACCACAGGCCCCGGCGCTCGACCCGTGCGTCCTCCTGGTACTGATACAACGACTCATCGGTGACGTACTCGTCGTATACCCAGGCCATGCCCAGAACCACCATCGATGCGTTGGCGTCCACGCCGTCGCACTCGACCCGAGCGAGCAGGCGGCCATAGCGGTCTGTGCCTTGTGACTGCAACAGCGCCGGCTTCTTGAAGCACAACCCCGACAGGGTCTGCTTGCTACGGTTTCCGAAGGGCTGGGCCTTCTCAGGCGCGTCGATCTCGGTCAGACGGACCTTGAAGGTCTGCATGCCACGTGGCACTTCGCAGCGGGCAGTGAGCGAGTCTCCGTCGGTGATGCCAACGATGAGGCAGGTCAGTAGTGCAGGCAGCATTGGTTCTTCCGATCAGATCGGCGGCGGCTTGATCTGCCTTGGCACCGGCTCGTCATGTGGCAGGCCCTTGGCCTTGAAATAAGCATCGATCCGAGCCTGCAATTCAGCAGGCTGCATCCGGCGGGCGTTTCGAACGACGGCCATCTCTGCCAGGTGCAGCATCCAGCCACCGCCCGTGCGCAGAGTTCGTTTTGCTGGCTCTTCCATCATTCACGCACTCGCCGATCGGATGAGCCGGTAGATCGGCCCATCAGCGGGGAATTGCGTTTACGAGATCTCGGCTGGCCTTGACCTCGGCATTCGCCCGGCGCGTCTGCTCGCGCAGTTCGAGCGAGTAAAAATTACGGGAATAGTTGAGTATTTTTAATATGAGAAGCACAACAGTCGATCTCATCAGAGGTGGTGGCAGGTTGAGGTTGGTTTTGGATGGGTAGGGGAAGGACTGGTATTGGCTTGGTGGCAAGAGGGAGACGGGTAACTGGAAAGCCTTACAAAAATCAGCAGAATCGCCCCCGATGCAAAACAATTGGAGTGTCCTCCGACCACAACATTGATCGCTCCAGATTTATATCGCTTCGCGGAATAATGTCGGCCAGAGAATTTTTCATCGAAAGACCTTCGGTATCATGGTCTTCGATCAATCCATACTGAGGCAAGGGCTTATATTTTGACTTGTAAAAAAGAAAGCTAAGTAGAAATAAGTCATGTCGAGAGCCATTCCATCTTGGGCTTCTGAGCCAAATTTTTCTTTCATTTAGAAAGGCGATAACTTTTTTGAAGTCCTCACATTGTTCAATTCGATCTCTGACTACGGAGCCGTCACGGTCGGGAAACTTCTCTCCTTCAACAGAGCCCGGCGAAAGCATCGACATAAGCAACGCCTCGTAGACAACATTCTCATAGTAAGAAGAAGAGAATGAATATCCGTGCACGCCGAACAATATAATTTGCCTAGCCAAAATATGGCTTGAGTTTAAAAATTCCAAATCTGGACTGCCAAACTCCCGCGGAACATGATTAATCATTCTTACTCCGGGAAGTCTCTCGTCCGGCTGGCACGCGAAGTACCCAAACATTTTTATGTGATCGATTATTAAGTCCAGTTGATTGACAACCAAAGAGCAGGCATCAAGCCACAAAAAATTATTCGTCCGCGAATCATAAATGGGTGCGAAGGCGGCGGCTTCTATTTTAAATCGGTAGTTGTTAATATAGTTTTCTTTCCATTCAGGGCACGGAGTGAGATCGCCAACAACGAATATATTTTCACCGAGTCTTTTGAGCGAGGCTACGCTCTCTGGCGACAAGCCTATGTCGAAAACTATGACGCTAGAAATACGCTGAATACCTTGAAGGGACCTCAATAGGGCGTGCGCACAATTATAGAATCTTTCGTTCGCGGCTGTAACTACTGAAACTTGGTTCGCGCTGTTGATCACGCTCTCGTCTAGGTAATTTTCCCGATCAGCCAATAATCTGTTTAAAATTTCAAGCTTATTTCTCTCAGAGTCCTTGAAATTTTTTCTTGTGCCGCAAATAAAATCCAGAGCTCGGGAAAATAGGGCCTGTTTGGCGGCGCCACTAATAATATTCATTGTATTTTTTAGCTAATATTTTGGTGCTGCGGCTGATTATGGCGAGTGTTGGTCATTAATTGTCTTGTGAAATCAATATGATTGCGCCGTATCGTGATATTGCGAGGAAACGAAAGTTATTCATCAAGGCTGTCGCTGCATTCAGCCCACCAAGCCAGCCCTGCTAACTCACAAAACGGGCAGCATCCAATTCCTCGCGACGATTCAGCAGCGGGCCGGAATGATCTATCTCTCGACATCTCATGAGATGGACTCAATCAGCGCATCAATCGGTTGTGCCATGCGCTTCGCAGCTCCGCGATGCCGGCTCGCAAATGAGATAGCTCGAACGGCGTTTGGATGCCCTGACTCAGACGACGTCGACGCGTTGCGTTCGTCGCGCCCTGAATTTGCCAGCATCTCCACTGCCACACGTACAGCCGCCTGCATGTCGTCGACCCGCATCGCCGCGCCTTCGCGCTGCGCCATCGCGGCCGCATCGGCGAAGTTGAACGTGTGCGGGCCCATCAGCACCGGGCAGCCGCAGGCGGCGGCTTCGATCAGGTTCTGGCCGCCCAGCGGCTCAAAGCTGCCGCCCAGAAGTGCCACCTGCGCGCAGCTGAAATAGGCGGCCATCTCGCCGATGGAGTCGCCCAGCCACACGTCGGCTTGTGTGGCTTCGGGCGGCAGTGTGTCGGCCCAGGTGTTGCGGCGCACGGCGGTAAGGCCGCTGCCGGCGATCAGCGCAGCCACCTCGTCGAAGCGCTGCGGGTGGCGGGGCACGATCAGCAGCAGTGGGCGTGGGTGCGTGTCCGTTGCGGGCTGCTGCTGGCGCATCAGGTTCCATGCCGGCAGCAACGCAGCCTCTTCGCCTTCGCGCGTGCTGGCCGCCAGCACCACGGGGCGGCAGATGGCTTGCCGCCAGGCGCGGCCGAGCGCGAGCTGTGCGGCGTCGGGTGTCATGTCGAACTTGACATTGCCGCTCACCTCCACGCGCGGCGCGCCCACGGCCCGCAGTCGATCGGCGTCTTCGGGCGTTTGCGCCAGCACCAGGGCCACGCTGCGCGCAGCTGGGCGGAACAGCGCCTGCACGCGCTCGGCCTTGCGCGCGCTGCGTTCGCTGAGCCGCGCATTGGCCAGCACCATCGGCACACCACGGCGCTGCGCGGCATGCAGCAGGTTGGGCCAGATCTCGGTTTCCATCAGCACGCCGAC
>CANHOE010000247.1 GCA_947462175.1 Burkholderiales bacterium
AGGAAACCAATGGCGCCCGGCGTGATCAGCATGGCAATCACCAGGATGACGCCGACGGCCTTGAGCGACGCCACGATGGCCAGAGCGACCAACGCCAGCAATCCGTAGTGCAACAAGCCGACCGGCAGGCCCATGGCCCGGGCATGCGCCGGGTCAAAGCAGAACAGAAGCAGATCGCGGCGTTTGGCGATCACGATGGCGCTGATCGGCGCGGCGATCAAGGCGGTCTCGATCACGTCCGACCAGCGCACGCCGAGCATGTTTCCGAACAGGATGTGATTCAGATGCTGATCGGAATCTACCTTGACGAAAAGGACCAATCCCAGGGCGAACATGCCCGAGAACACGACCGCCATGACCGCGTCTTCCTTCACGCGGCAATGCTCACGCAGATAGGCTGCGCCCGTGGTGCATATCAAACCCGCAGCGAACGCGCCGAGCACGAGCGGGATGGACCACAGATAAGCGAGCACGATGCCGGGCAGAACGGCATGTGAGATGGCATCGCCCATCAGCGACCAGCCCTTCAGGACGAGATAGCACGACAGCAGCGCGCAGACCGTGCCGACCAGGACAGCGATCACGAGCCCACGTTGCATGAACTCGTGTGTCAAGGGCTCGGTGAACCAATGGAGCAGGCTCATGTCGCAGTGCTCGCGGCACGTTGAGCGGCGCTCCTGCGCCACGTCGCCAGTCGCCCGTGTTTGGGCGCGAAAACGAACGCCGCGAGGAACACGAGCGTTTGAAACACCACGATCAGGCCGCCAGTCGCGCCGTCGAGAAAGTAGCTCGCATAGGCGCCGAGTCCGCCGCACAAAACGCCGAACGTGACGGCCAGCATGATCATGCGGTCGAAGCGGTCGGTCAGCAGATAGGCGGTCGCTCCGGGTGTCACAACCATCGCAATCACGAGAATGGCACCGACGGTCTGCAATGCGGCGACAGTGCAGGCCGACAGCAGCACGAAAAACAGGATGCTCAGGTGCAACGGATTGATGCCGACGATACGTGCCTGAGACTCATCGAAGAAGGCCAACATCAGGTCCTTCCATTTCGCGCCGAGGATCACGAGGGACACCGCCGCGATCACAACCACCTGATTTGCATCCTCGTCAGCAATGGCAAGGATGTTGCCGTAGATCACGGATTGCAGATTGACCGAAGTCGGGTTCATCGAAACCAGGAAAAGGCCGAATGCAAACAGGCTGGTGAAGATGATCCCGATGACCGCGTCTTCACGCAGCAGCGTGATGCGTTTGACGGCGAGTATCGAAACTGCAGCGAGCAATCCAGAGACGAAGGCGCCCACGGCATAGGGCAGCCCCACGAGGTAGGCGATGGCCACGCCCGGCACCACGGCGTGCGAAAGCGCGTCGCCCATCAGCGCCCATCGCTTCATGACGAGGTAGCACGAGATGAATGCGCAGACGCCAGCCACCAGGGCGCTGACCCAGATCGCCTTGAACATGTAGCCGTATTGGAACGGCTCCAGGAGCAGGTCGATCACTGCTTGTCCTCGCGTTCGCGATCGAAGATGGCGGGGTCGGCCTTCTCGCCATAAAAGACAAGGGGCCGCTCATCGTCGGTCAGCACGGTCACGGAGCGCGTATCGGCGTCGTCATGAAGATCGCGGCCGCCCAAACGGATATGACGCAGCACACCGCCAAAGGCGGTGGCGAGGTTGTCCTCGTTGAAGACGGCTGCGGTCGGACCATAGGCCAGCACCGTGCGGTTGAAGAGAATCACCTGATCGCAGAAATTCGGGACCGATCCCAGGTTGTGGGTCGACACGAGCATCAGGCAGCCGCGATCGCGCATGCCGCGCATCAGGGCAATGATGGCGTCTTCTGTCTTGACGTCGACGCCCGTGAATGGCTCGTCCAGCAAGATGACCGTGGCCTCCTGCGCCAGCGCCCGCGCCAGGAAGACGCGCTTTCGCTGCCCACCGGAGAGCTCCCCGATCTGCCGATTCGCGAAAGCGCTCATGCCCACACGATCGAGCGCGGCGGCAACAGCCGCATGGTCGGTCCTTGAGGCGATTCGCAAGGCATTCATGTGGCCGTAGCGTCCCATCATGACCACATCGCGAACCAGCACGGGGAAGGTCCAGTCCACATCCTCGCTTTGCGGCACATAGGCCACGAGTCCTCGGGCAAGGGCCTCCTTGACCAACAGCCCCGAGATGGTGACGCTGCCGCTGGCCGGCGTCAGGAAACCCATCAGCGTTTTGAACAGCGTCGATTTGCCTGAGCCATTGATCCCGACCAGTGCACAGATCGAAGAACTGCCGAGTTCGAAACTGGCGCCTTCAATGGCCCGAACGCCGTTGGAATAGACGACGGAGATGTCCGTCACACGAAGCCCTGCCGCGGGCGCTGCAGCCCCGGAGCTCGAGCCCGCTCGCATTCCGCGACTGGTCAGGCTCAGCATCGATCGGCCGAACGACAGCACCTGGCTGATCATTGGCCGAAGCCATTTGCAATGGTCTCCACGGTCACCTCGAGAAGCTTCAGATAGGTCGGAACGGCGCCGGTCTTGGCTGAAAGCGAGTCAACAAAAAGGACGCCACCGTAGCGAGCCCCCGTTTCCCTCGCCACCTGCCGTGCCGGCTTGTCCGACACCGTGCTCTCGCTGAAGACGACAGGAATCTTATTCCTGCGAATCAGATCGATCAGGCGGCGAACCTGTTGCGGCGAACCCTGTTCGTCTGCATTGATCGGCCAGAGATAGGCCTCCCGCCAGCCGAAGTCGCGGGTCAGATAGCCGAACGCGCCCTCGCTGCTCACCAACCAGCGCTGAGCTTCCGGCACCTTGGAAAGCCGGACTTTCAGTGGCTCCGCGAGGGCGCGAATCTGCTCTGAATAGGCGGCGGCGTTCCTGGCGTAGACCTCGGCGTTCGCCGGATCCGCATGAGCGAGCGCCTTGCGGATGTTGGCCACGTAAATCAGCGCACTGGAGGTCGACATCCATGCGTGCGGGTTGGGTCTGCCAAGGTAAGGGCCTTCGCGGATGCCGATCGGGACGATGCCCTCACTGACCACAGCACTGGGGACGTTCTTCACGTTGTCATAGAACTTTTCGAACCAGCGTTCCAGGTTCAGACCGTTCCACAGCACGAGATCGGCAGATTGAGCCTTCACCACGTCCAGCGGTGTGGGCTGGTAATCATGGATCTCGGCGCCGGGCTTGGTGATCGATTCGACGACCGCCGCGGTCCCCGCCACGTTCTGGGCGATGTCCTGGATCACCGTGAAGGTGGTCACCACCCGCAACTTCTTCGGGGTCTGCGCGACCGCTGGAGAGCCACTGGACAGAAGCACCACACCGGCGGCGCAAGCGCCAACCAGCGAGCGTCGTGAGACATGGCGGTGATGAGGCGAGCGGGTCGGATTCATGGGTCGGGCCACAAGAGCAAGCCCCGTATTGTCGGATGGAGCCAGCCGCCGCGACCAAGTCAGGGGCACTGGGTGCCAGCCCCCGACCGCTCGTGGCTTGATCAGCCGCCTCGGATGCGGCTGATGTCGATCATGCCGTTGCTGCGGCGCCAGGGCACCTGGCCACGCGCGACCCTCGTCAGAACAGCCCCGAAACCCGCCCGTCGTCGTCGATGTCGATGCGCTCGGCCGCAGGCACTGCGGGCAAGCCTGGCATCGTCATCATGTCGCCGCACACGGCGACGACGAAGCCGGCGCCGTTGGCCAATCTCACCTCACGGACGTTCAGCGTGTGGCCGCTCGGCGCGCCGCGCACCGACGGGTCGGCCGAGAACGACATCTGCGTCTTCGCCATGCACACCGGAAAGTGGCCGTAGTCGGCATTCCACTCGTCGAGCTGCTTGCGCGCGGCTTCGGTGAAGGTGACCTGGCCGGCGCCATAGATCTTGGTGGCGACGGCCGTGATCTTGGCCTGCAGCGTGTCGCTGTCGGGGTAGACGAACTGATGGCGGCCGTGGAAGTTCTCGGTCAGCTCAACCACCGTTCGTGCGAGTGCCTCGGCACCCCGGCTGCCCTCGGCCCAGTGTCGCGCCACCACGAAGCGCGCGCCCAGCGCCTCGATGCGGCCCTTCAGCAGCGCGACCTCGGCGTCGGTGTCGGCGGTGAAGTGGTTGACCGACACCACGCACGGCAGGCCGAAGTGCTCGGTGATGTTGCGCAGGTGCCGCTCGATGTTGACGATGCCCTGTTCAAGTGCTGCCAGGTTCTCGTGGCTCAGGTCTTCCTTCTTGACGCCGCCGTGGAACTTCAACGCACGGATGGTGGCCACCAGCACCACGGCCGCGGGGTGCAACCCTGCCATGCGGCACTTGATGTCGATGAATTTCTCGGCACCCAGGTCGGCGCCAAAGCCGGCTTCGGTGACGACGTAGTCGGCCAGCTTCAGCCCGGCCTTGGTGGCGGTGACGGAATTGCAGCCGTGCGCGATGTTGGCGAACGGCCCGCCGTGGATGATGGCTGGGTTGTTTTCCAGCGTCTGCAC
>CANHOE010000248.1 GCA_947462175.1 Burkholderiales bacterium
GCCAGGGTAATACGTCAGCCAGATGGCGCCGTGCTTGGGCGGACGGCCGTCGTGGTGCTCCTGCTGGTAACGCAGCACCTCGTCATGCCAGCGGCTGTAGACGCTGGAGCCAGGCTTGCCGAGCGCCTCGCCGGCCGCGGTGGCCACGCCCACGGTCTGCACCGAGTAGTTCGAGCCCATCTCCCAGCGCAGATCGTCCGTGGTCACGAAGTTGCCGAGACCCGGGTGGAACGGACCCACGTGATAGTCCTCGAGGTAGACCTCGATGAAGGTCTTCCAGTTGTAGTCGCACTCGTGCACATGAACGCGGTCGAGCACATGGCCGGTGAAATCGAGGTCTGCCCGAGGGCCGAGCGCGGCCAGGTCGGCGGCAATGTCGCGACCGTTGTCCTCGAACACCAGGCCGTTCCAGCTGCGTGTCTTGTAGTTGTTCAGGTGCAAGCACGGCGACTCGGCGAAGTGCGGAGCGCCAATCAGCTGGCCTGTCAGGTCGTAGGTCCAGCGGTGCAGCGGGCAGACGATGTTGCTGCGGGTATTGCCGCGACCGTGCAGGATCAGCGCTTGGCGGTGACGGCACACGTTGGAGATCAACTCGACACTGTTCGGCGTGCGCACCAGCACCCGGCCATCGCCTTCCTGAGGCAAGGTGTAGTAATCGCCCGGCTGCGGGACCGACAGTTCGTGTCCGAGGTAGCGCGGGCCATGGCGGAACAGCGTGTCTGCCTCGCGCTGGAAGAGGGCTTCGTCGAAATAGGCGGATGCAGCCAGGGGCAGCGCGTTGTGCGCAGCGCGGGGTCGCACAGGGTGTCTCGCCTCGGACACGGCAGTGCCGCGCGCGACTGACAGATCGGACATGGCCGGAGGGCTCTCCTGGTAAACGGTGGGCAATGCGGCACAAACGATGACGGCACCGCAGCCTGAGCGATTCATTCAAAACGCTCGTCAACCCTCATTTTAAGGCGCCGACACAGCGAAAGACCGCTGACTACAATGAACTGCTACTTCAATCGTTCATGGCCAAGACCTCATCCGCTCCCGCGGCATCCGCGCCCGCTGCTGCCGCTTCAGCAACGTTGCCCATGCCCATGACTGAACCGCTGCCGGAAACCTACGAGGCAGCCTTGTCCGAACTTGAGCGTCTCGTCGGCGCCATGGAAGCTGGGCAATTGCCACTGGACCGCTTGCTCGGCACTTACCGGCGCGGTGCCGAGTTGCTGAATCTATGCCGAACCCGCCTTGATGCGGTCGAGCAGCAGGTCAAGGTGCTCGAAGACGGCCAGCTCAAGCCCTGGAACCCGACATGAACGTTGCTGATTTCGATGCCTGGGCGGGTGCTCAGTTGGCTGCCGTGGAAGACTGCCTGAATCAGTGGGTGCCCGCCGATGCACCGGCCCATCTCGGTACCGCCATGCGCTATGCCGTACTTGACGGAGGGAAGCGCCTGCGACCGCTGTTGACCCTGGCCGCGGCGCATGCGGTGGGTGGTAGTCGCATTGCTTCGCTGCGTGCAGCCTGTGCAGTGGAATTGATCCACGCGTATTCGCTGGTGCATGACGACATGCCCTGCATGGACAACGACGTGCTGCGCCGCGGCAAACCGACCGTGCATGTGAAGTTTGGAGAAGCGCCAGCCATGCTGGCTGGCGATGCGATGCAGGCGTTGGCATTCGAAGTGCTGACCCCTGATGCAAAGTCGAATCCTGAGGAGGCTGTTCCTGCCGCCCTGCAGGCCAGGTTGTGCGGCTTGCTCGCGCGTGCGGCAGGCCATGCCGGCATGGCCGGTGGTCAGGCGATCGACCTGGCCAGTGTCGGCCGCCCGCTGGATGAGCAAAGTCTGCGCGACATGCACCATCGCAAGACCGGCGCGTTGCTGCGGGCCAGCGTGATGATGGGCGCGGCTTGTGGCGACGTCGATGCGGTGGCCTGGTCGGCACTGGAGGTTTATGGTGACTCGATCGGGCTGGCCTTCCAGGTCATCGATGACGTGCTCGACGTGACACAGGCGTCGGACAAGCTCGGCAAAACGGCGGGCAAGGATGTGGATGCGAACAAGCCCACCTACGTCAGTCTGATGGGGCTGGACGCAGCGCAGCGATATGCGTTTGAACTGCGCGATCAGGCGCAATCGGCACTGAGTCGCTCAGCGCTGCGCGACACGGTGTGGCTGGGCCTGTTGGCCGACAAGGTGGTGGAACGGGACCGTTGACGATGAAACAAGCATTGCTCCAATCGATCGAATCTCCAGCCGATGTCCGGCGCCTGTCCCGCAACGAGCTGCGCACGCTGGCCAGCGAGTTGCGCGACTACCTGCTGCACAGTGTGTCGCAGACCGGCGGCCATCTGTCGTCCAATCTGGGAACGGTGGAGCTGACGGTCGCCTTGCACCATGTGTTCAACACGCCGAACGACCGCATCGTCTGGGACGTTGGCCACCAGACCTACCCGCACAAGATCCTGACCGGGCGCCGCGACCGCATGGGCTCGCTGCGCCAGCTGGGCGGCATCAGCGGCTTTCCGCGCCGCGACGAAAGCGAGTACGACACCTTCGGCACTGCGCACAGCAGCACTTCGATTTCGGCGGCGCTCGGCATGGCGGTCGGCGCCGCACTGAAGGGCGAGCACCGCAAGTCGATCGCGGTGATCGGCGACGGCGCGATGAGCGCTGGCATGGCATTCGAAGCGCTGAACAACGCGGGTGTGGCCGGTGCCGACGTGCTGGTGATCCTGAACGACAACGACATGTCGATCTCCCCGCCGGTGGGTGCACTGAACCGCTACCTGGCGCGGCTCATGAGCGGTCGCTTCTATGCCAACGCACGCGACACCGCGAAGTCGGTGCTGAAGAACGCGCCGCCGCTGCTGGAGCTGGCGCGTCGCTTCGAGTCGCATGCCAAGGGCATGGTCGTACCGGGCACGATCTTCGAGGAATTCGGCTTCAACTACGTCGGCCCGATCGACGGCCACGACCTCGACGCGTTGATCCCGACGCTGGAGAACCTGCGCAACCTCAAGGGGCCGCAATTCCTCCACGTGGTCACCAAGAAAGGCCAGGGCTACAAGCTGGCCGAGAACGACCCCATCAACTACCACGGGCCCGGCAAGTTCGATCCAGCCGTCGGCATCAAGGCCGCGGCACCCGGCAAGCCGACCTTCACCCAGGTGTTCGGCAGCTGGTTGTGCGACATGGCCGCACAGGACGAGCGGTTGGTCGCCATCACCCCGGCGATGCGCGAAGGCTCGGGCATGGTCGAGTTCGAGCGCCGCTTCCCGAACCGGTACCACGATGTCGGCATCGCCGAGCAACATGCGGTGACCTTCGCCGCCGGCATCGCCTGCGAAGGCTTGAAACCGGTGGTCGCGATCTACTCGACCTTCCTGCAGCGTGGCTACGACCAGTTGATCCACGACGTGGCCATCCAGAACCTGCCCGTCGTATTCGCGCTCGACCGCGCGGGCTTGGTCGGTGCCGATGGTGCAACGCATGCGGGCAACTACGACATCGCCTACCTGCGCTGCATCCCGAACATGAGCGTGATGACACCAGCCGACGAGAACGAGTGCCGGCAGCTGCTGTACACGGCCTTCCTGCAAGATCACCCGACCGCTGTGCGCTACCCGCGCGGCAAGGGCGTGGGCGTCGAGGTGCAAACCGCGATGACGGCGATCCCGTTCGGAAAGGGCGAAGTGCGCCGCGAATCCGGACAGATCGTTGGGACACACGGCAAACGCATCGCCATCCTGGCCTTCGGCACCCTGCTCTACGCTGCGCTGGACGCCGCCGAGCGCCTCGACGCCACCGTGGCGAACATGCGATTTGCCAAGCCGCTCGACGTGACACTGGTCGCCGAGCTGGCGCGTACGCACGATGCGCTGGTCACGGTTGAAGACGGCTGCACGATGGGCGGCGCAGGCTCGGCCGTGCTCGAAGCGCTGCAACAGGCCGGCATCGCGTTGCCGGTGCTGGTGCTCGGCCTCCCCGACGAGTTCATCGAACACGGCGACCCGGCGGTGCTGATGTCACGCTGTGGGCTCGATTCAGCCGGCATTGAGCAATCGATCCTGAAACGCTTCGGCGGCCGCCCGGCGCTGGTGCGGCCGGCTGTGCACCAGTGATCGGCTGATCCAGCCTTAGCAGGCTTAGTCCTGCGAGGCTGCCGAGGGCGCGAGGTGACCGGCTCCGCTCATGTCCCCCGGGGCCGGTTCGCCGCCCAAACGCTTCGCACAACACTGATCCGGCCCTCCTCCTTTACTTCGCTGCGCCGGTCACCCCACGCTCTCGGCAGCAGGCACCGTTGTCGCATGCGAAGGCTTCCACCCCCGACTGCTCCTGCGCCGACCTCACGGTTTACGTCGTGGTGTCAGACACTCGGCAATCCGGCACCGCGACACACCGCAGCGAGCTTGTGGCCAACC
>CANHOE010000249.1 GCA_947462175.1 Burkholderiales bacterium
GCCACCGGTGCATCGGTCGATGTCACCGGCGCATTGGCGTTGGGCGTCACGATGCCTGTGCCGCCGGCCTCTTTCATGGCGGGGGTGTACATCACCGCTTCGCCATCGTCGTCGTACTGGGGCTGGAAGTATTCATCCAGCTTCTGGCGATCGGCCGGCACTGGGGTGCGTGCGGCAAAGTCCAGCCTCAGGTTGCCCTGGCCCGCCGCGAGTCGATCGGGGCTCAGCACCGCCGTCGTGCTGGCCGCCTGCAAGTCGGCACCGGCCACCAGCTGCAAGTCGGCTGATGCCCCGGCGGCCAGCGCCCACACCGGCATGGCCAGCCCGCTGTCGCCCGGCTTCACAAAGCCATCGCTGATCGACCCGACCACCGTCAGATTGCCCGCGGCACGCAAGGACAGGTTGACCGGCTGGCCGTCAAAGTGCCAGGCGTTCAGGTCCCAGCCTCGATCGGCGGCATTGGCCGCGAATTCGTTGACCGACACGGTCAGATCGCCGTCCGAGCGAATCTCGACACCCGCGCGAACTGCCACGTCGCTGCGCAGCAGGCGTGATGCGACCGCGGCCTGTTGTTGGCCAAAGGCCTGCGCATCGCTGTACATGCGCCCGCTGGTCGTGGCGTCGAGGTTGGTCGCGCTGTCGGCCTGTTCGCTGACGCTGCTGCCGCGGTAGACCTTGACACCCTCGATCACCGTCGTCGCGCCCGGCGAGATGCTGGTGTCCAGCACAGCCACCGCCACATCGCTGCCGTCGGCCAGACGCGGCGCGCGCAGGGTCACACGGCCATCGCGGCGCGCAGCACCGCCAGCCGCCGGCGCGCCGGACACATCGATGCGCCCGCCCGCCAGATGCAAGCTGGCCGCCTGATGGACATCGTTGATGTCGGCGCCGTCGGCCGCCGCAGTGCCGATCAGCACCTGGCCGCCGCGGCCCGCGGCGCCAGCCCCGGCGTCGCTGGTCGCTACAGAAGCCGCATTCAACACGGCTTGGCCGCTGATCGTCACCTGCCCGGACACCCCGCCGGCAGCGGCCTGCGCGGCCAGCAAACGGATGCTGCCACCGGCCAGGCCCGACGCGTCGATCACGCTGTCGCCCGCCACGGTGATGCTGCCCTGATCTGTCGCCAGAGTGAAGTCGTGCGCCACGATGCTGTCCTGGCCGTCGAGCGTCACATCTCCATGGCGGAACCGGAAGTCCCGCGCGCCGGTGAAGCCCGCCTGATTCAGCGTCTCGTTCAGGGTGCCGAAGGCACCCGCCACGCCAGCGCTGTCGGTGTCCAGCGTGAAACGGCCCTGCGCGGGCAGGCCCAGGCCGGCCACTGGTGTCGCTGCGCCACGCAGCTGCGCACCGAAACTCACCGAGCCCGTGCCGTCCGGGGTGGTCGCATTGATCGTCAAATGGCCTGCGTCCGCCGCGGTCGACGACACGTCGAGCACCGCCTGCGCGCCCAGCGTGATCTGCGGTGCTTGCAGCACCAGGTTGCCACCCGGCCCATAGGCGCTGGCACCGTTCTTTTGCAGCACCGCACCGGCGACCGTCACCACGCCAGAGTTCACCGTGATCTCTCGGGTGGCGGTCATCTTGATCTGGCCGGAGGGCGCCTCGATGCGCGTGTCCGCATCTATGGACGCGGCCTGGAAGCCCAGTTGTCCCCCGCCCCCGCCGCCTTGCGGCGCGGTCTGGGCGTCGGCGCTGCTGATCGCACCCGTCAGGTGCAATTCGCCCGTTGCCTGGAACAGCCCACTGGCACCCGGGGCCACCGTGATGCGAGGTGCGTCCAGCGTCAATGTGCCGTCGGCCGACAGCACCCCGTCTTGCCCGGTGGCGCGCACCGCGCTGCCGGCCTTCAGCGTGGCCTGTGCAAAGCCTTGCAGCGCCATGCGGCCAGCGCCCAGCTCGATGGTGTCGCCTTGGATCGTGAACGATCCGCTGCTGGTGGACGTGGCCGGCGCTTCGCTGAGAGCACGGCCGTTCAGCACGACGTTGGCAGCCTGGAACACAGCCTGCGCAGCATCCTCACCCCCCGCCACGATGCCGCTGCCCGCGAGCGAGAGCCGCCTCGTGGCGTCGCTGCCGACATGCGATGAACCATAAACGGTGATCGAGCCTTGTCGGCTGTCCAGACTGATGCGGTCCAGCTTGGACAACGAGGCGAGCGCCGAGTCGTCCAACGCCAGCGTGGACGCGGCCACATCCGGCGAGATCGCATCGCCCAGGCTGATCTCGGGCGCTGCCGCAGTGAAGGTGCCGCGATCTCCCACCCGGATCGAACCCGCGTTGACGGCGCTGCCCGTGGCATCGATCTGCACCGCGCCCTTGCCCGACACCACCGCGCCCGCAGCGATCGACAGCACGCCACCGCCGCTGGACGGTGCCTCATCACTGCGCTGCACACCGATGGCCGCACCGCTGCTGACCCGCAACAGCGCGCCCGCCGATGGCAACACCAGATCGGCGGCAGGGCCGGCAGCGCCTGATTCGGCCAATACCGTGGCCTGCGCTTTGAGCCGCAGCACGTCGCTTGCCGCCAGCAGCACGTCAGGCGCGGTCAGCGGGTTCGCCGCATCGTTGCTCAGCGTCAATTCGCTGGTGCGCACGTCGAGCAGCTCCTGGCCATCCACGGTCCTGTGCAGCGCGCCCAGCGTCAACGCGCGAGCGCGCCAGTCCGCCAGCAGGGTGGCGGACAGTGCCACCACGCCGTCCGGGCCCGTCGTGCTGCCGGAGGTGATCTCCATCTTCGGTGCGGCCACGTCCGCCGTACCCGCCAAGGCGCCGGTGGCAGCGCCCAACAGCACACGGCCTTGCAAGCGAAGCGCGCTGTTGACCGCGTCCTGGCTGGCAAAGGCCACGTGGCCGCCGTCGCCGGGCAACTCCGGCGCGGCGATGCCAGCGGCTTTCGCCTTGTCGGTGAAGTAGCTGCCAGCGTCGTACAAAGTGAATTCGGATTGGCGCCGCACCACCGAACGCGGTGCGACGACGAAGCCCTGGCTGCGCGGATCCATCGACCCGTCGGCGACATTGGCAAGGCGGCCGGACATGAGCCAGGCGCCATCGGTGCGCAAGCGGTTCGCGCTGGCCACCATGTCGCGGTTTCCGGGTGCGACCGTGACGCTGTAAGCGCCGGGCATCAGCGCATAGTGCGCAGGCAGCAAGGTGTACGTGCCTGCCTTCAGGTCACCCGCGCCCGACAGCCACACCGCATCGCCCATGCCCAGTCCGCCGTCGATGCCGTACTGCCCGTCCACAGGCGCGAGCTGGCTCTTGTAGCCCGGCACGATGGCAAACACCGTGGTCTTGGCACGCGCAGCGGTGCCGAGGGTGTTGTTCGACAACACATCTTTTGATCCGCCCTTGCCCGGCGTGAAGCCATAGGCAAACAGGCTGCCACCGCCCGACAGGTCGAGCACCGACCCCGCGTCGGTGGTGATGCTGCCGGCCAGCGAGGTGATCGACTTGCCCGGCAACGCGCGTTGCGGGGTCAGCGCATCGGTACTCGGGTTCTGGCGAATCGAAACCACCGTGCCGTCGGACAGCAAGGTCGTCCAGTTGCTGGCTGTCGGCACGCTGCCGTTGGACACCGTGCCCAGAGGCACAGGACCCTGACCGGCCACCGAGGTCAGGCTGCCTGCCGCATAGCGCAGATCGAGCGTCAGGATGTCCGACACGTTGGCGTCGGTGTTGCCGAGCGTGATGCTGCCGAACGGCGCCACCAGCCGCCCGGCCTGCACGATGTTCGGCGCCCAGGCAGTGATCGACCCCCCGGCCGACAGTGGCGCCTGTGGTGTGAGGCCGTTGGCGGTGAAGTTCAGGCGCCCGGAGCCGTCCAGGTCGCTGCCGGCGACCGCGAAGGTGAAATCGGTCAAGGTGGTCGGCAGTACCTGCGCGCTGGTCAGGTCCAACGAGCCCTTCATCCAGAACGAGCCCCGCTGGGTGCCGTCGAAGTACCCGGTCTGTTCATCGGACCACGCCACGCCGACGAGACGCACGTCCTGAGCAGCATCCAGCGACGCCGTGCCGAAGCCTTGCAGTGCGCTGTGGCCCTTGAGATCGATGTTCGACGCCTTGACCTCGAGAACCGAGTTGCCTGCCATCGCCACACGCGGGGCGGCCTCGTCGGGCTGCGGGACCAGCGGGAACACCGTCTGATCGGCGCCGCTGTCACCCAGTTGCACATACGGCGCTTGCAGCGACAGCGTCGCAGGCGTGTCCTGCAGCAAGCTGCTGCTGGCCAGGCGGGCGCTGGCCAACGGGGCGGCCGCTTCGGCCAGCTCGTCGGCGGTGCGCTTGATGCCGGCCAGCTTGTCGGCGGCCTTCAGTTCGGCGATTGCAGTCTTGAGCAGGTCCTTGTAAACCGAGGTACGCAGCGCGC
>CANHOE010000250.1 GCA_947462175.1 Burkholderiales bacterium
CGCAGACCCAAAAAACTTCATGCCCCGGCCCCGCGGGCGCACTGGAATGCGCCATTGACGCGCCTGGAGGTGCATCGGTCGGTGTGGCGGTCGTGTGCCATCCGCATCCGCTGTTCGGCGGCACGATGGACAACAAGGTGGTGCAGACGGTCGCCCGCGCCCTGCTCGCGCTTGGCTGGACGACGGTTCGCTTCAATTTCCGCGGTGTGTGCCAGTCGGCCGGCTGTTGGGACGACGGGCGTGGCGAGGTCGAGGACGCGCTGGCCGTGGTGGACCAGCACCGTGTCCGAGGGCAGCCCCTGTTGCTCGCTGGTTTTTCTTTCGGCGGCTTCGTGGCAGCCGAAGCCGCCGCGCGTCTGCCTGAGGCGGAGCGCCCGCAGCGCCTGGTACTGGTCGGACCTTCTACCGAAAAGCAGCAACTGCCGGTAGTGCCCGAGGACACCGTGGTCATCCACGGCGAAAGTGATGAGGTGGTTCCGCTCTCGGCCACGCTGGCCTGGGCGCAGCCTCAGTCGCTGTCGGTGATCGTGCTGCCTGGCGTCGGTCACTTCTTTCATGGGCAGCTCGGTTGGCTCAAGCGTGTGGTGACCCAGCAGTTGCAGCCCCGCGGCTGAGGTTCCTGTTCACCTTTCTTCCGGATGGATTTCTGATGCCTGTCTTGTGTTCTGCCCTGTCGCGTTCGTTTTCCATCGGCTTGCTGTGGCTTTTCAGCACCCTTGCGAGCGCTCAGGCCCCGCTGCCACCGGAAATCGCGGCACGCAGCTACCTGCTGCTCGACATGACCAGCAACCAGACGCTGGCCGAGCGCGATGCCGATGCGCTGTCAGACCCGGCGTCCCTGACCAAGCTGATGACTGCGTATGTGGTGTTCACCGCGCTGCAGGAGAAGAAGCTGTCGCTGACCCAGCCAGTGGCAGTTTCACGCCGCGCCTGGGAAGAGCGCAAGGGCGGCGGTTCGCTGATGTTCATCGACACCACGATGACGCCAACCGTTGATGAACTGCTCAAGGGCATGATCGTGCAGTCGGGCAACGATGCGTCGGTCGCCTTGGCCGAGGCCGTGGGCGGCACGCTGGACCAATTTGTCGCGATGATGAACCGCCAGGCCCAGGCCTGGGGCCTGAAGAACACCAGCTTCAAGAATGTCACTGGTTTGACCGAGCCCGGCCACAAGAGCACGGCACGCGATCTGGCAGTGATCGCCAAGCACATCATCCGCGACTTCCCGACCGAGTACGCGTACTACTCGATCAAGGACTACAAGTACAACAACATCAGCCAGCCCAACCGAAACCTGCTGCTGCGTCGCGACCCGAGCATCGACGGCATGAAGACGGGTTACACCGAATCGGCCGGCTACTGCCTGATCGCCAGTGCGCAGCGGGAATTTCCCAACCTGGGAACGGGCGGAGCGGGCGGCGGGCCACGTCGGTTGCTCAGTGTGGTGTTGAACGCCCCCTCGATGGAGTCTCGCGCGAACGAAAGCCAGAAGTTGCTGAACTGGGGTTACGCCGCGTTCGAGACGGTGCGGCTGTTCGACGCGAGCAAGCCGGTGACCACGGTGCCGGTCTGGAAGGGCAAGGCGGCGCAGGCCGCCCTGGGCGCCGTCGGCGGCGTGTTCGTCACGATGCCTCGTGGCGAGGGTGGCAAGCTGCAGACCAAGGTCGAGCGCACCGACCCGTTGATGGCCCCGCTTGTCAAGGGACAGCGCGTCGGCACGATCAAGGTCAGTACGGCCGCCGGTACGCCCGTGGTCGACGTGCCGTTGGTGGTGCTGGAGCCAGTCGAGGTTGCCGGCGTGTTCAGCCGTGCCTGGGATGCCTTGCGGCTCTGGATCAAGTAACCTGTTCAGGCTTGTTCGATGAGCCCGCGCGGGCGACCACGGAGAACCTGCCATGCAAAGTCTGCCCGACACGTTGTGCTACCTGAACGGCGAATACACCCCGTTGAACCTGGCGAAGGTGTCGGTGTTGGACAGAGGGTTTCTGTTCGGCGACGGCATCTACGAAGTGGTGCCGGTCTACGGACGCCATGTGTTCCGTTTCGACGAGCACATGGCACGCCTTGATCGCAGCCTGGCGAAGGTGCGCATAGCCAACCCGCACACCGCTGCCGAATGGCTGGAGCGTTGCCGCAGGCTGATCGACGCGCATGCCGCCAGCGACCAGTTGCTGTACCTGCAGGTGACCCGTGGCGTGGCGCCGCGCGACCACGTGATGCCGACCGACATTGAGCCTACGGTGTTCATCATGACCAGCGCGATGAAGGCGCCCAGCGCCGAACAGCGTCATCGCGGCGTGGCCTGCATCTCGGCGCGTGACTTTCGATGGGAGCGCGGCGACATCAAGAGCATCTCGCTGCTGGGCAATGTGCTGGCGCGGCAAATGTCGGCCGATCACGGCGCTGCCGAAACCATCATGTTCCGCGATGGCTTCCTGACCGAGGGCGCTGCCTGCAATGTGTGGGTGGTGCATGAGGGCGCCGTGCTGGGCCCGCCCAAGAGCGAGCATGTGCTCGAGGGCATCCGCTTCGAACTGATCCGTGATCTGTGCGAGGAAGAGGGCATCGCCTTCAACCTGCGGCCGATCCCGGAGGGGGAGGTGACCGCGGCCGATGAACTGATGCTGAGTTCGGCCACCAAGGAGGTGCTCCCGGTGACCACGCTCGATGGTGAATCCGTCGGACACGGCGCCTTGCGCGGCAAGCCGGGCCCGGTCTATGTCAGGCTGTATGCCGCCTATCAGCGCGCCAAGGCGGCGCAACGTTTTTGAGCAAGATGCCGATGCCCAGCACTCCCTCCGATCAGTCGCTGATCGAGTACCCGTCGCTGTTCCCGATCAAGGTGATGGGCGCCAACGTCGACGGCTACACCGAAGCCGTGCTCGACGTCGCGCGGCGCTTCGACCCGCTGCTCGATGACAGCCGCATCGAGACACGCCTGAGCTCCGGCAACAAATACCGTGCCCTCACCGTGACGGTCACCGCGACCAGCCGCGAGCAGCTCGATGAGCTCTACCGCGCATTGAGTTCGCATCCGATGGTCAAGGTGGTGCTGTAGGGCTCGGCGACAGCGCATGACCTCGCCGATCCTGGTTCACAAGGGGCGTGTCGATGCCGCCGCAACGATCGCGGCGATGCGCGCCCACACCGACGCGCGCATTGCGGCAACGACACCGACGGAGGACGAGATCTGGCTGTGCGAGCACCCGCCGGTCTACACCCAGGGCTTGGCCGGCCGACCGGAGCATCTGCGCGAGCCGGGTGACATTCCGGTCATCCAGACGAACCGTGGCGGGCAGGTCACGTACCACGGGCCTGGCCAGGTGGTGATCTATCCGCTGATCGATTTGAAGCGTCTGGGCATCTACGTCAAGGAATACGTTTACCGCCTCGAGCACTGCGTGCTGCAGACGCTGGAGGCACTTGGCGTCACCGGGCACCGGGTGCCGGGCGCGCCTGGCATCTATGTGAGGCTGGACGATCCGTTTGGACACGCACCGCTGGAGCGGGTGCCGCCGAGCGAGCGGCTAGGGGTTTCGGCGCCCAACGCCTTTCAGGGGCTGGGCAAGATTGCGGCGCTCGGGATCAAGGTCAGCCGGCATTTCACGTACCACGGCGTGGCGCTGAACGTGGCGATGGATCTGAGCCCCTTTCAGCGCATCGATCCCTGCGGCTATGCCGGCCTCGCGACGGTCGATCTGGCTACACTCGGTGTCCATGTCGATGCGGGATCGGTGGCGCAGCACCTCGGCGCCAGGCTCGCCGCTCATCTGGCGCCCTGACGACAGCGCGCGACCCGCCCGCTGAGCTGTCCCCCCGAAAGATCGAAATGCCTTCCGAATCCCTGACCCCTGTCGCTGCAGACGCAGCACCGAACGCACAGGCCTACGACGCCAGCGCCAAGCAGAAATCGCAGGCCAAGACTTCGCGCATCCCGATCAAGATCGTCCCGGCCGAGACGCTCAAGAAGCCGGACTGGATCCGGGTCAAGGCGGGCTCTGCCAGCAGCCGCTTCTACGAGATCAAGCAGATCCTGCGCGAGCACCAGCTGCACACCGTCTGCGAGGAAGCGTCCTGCCCGAACATCGGTGAGTGCTTCGGCAAGGGCACGGCAACCTTCATGATCATGGGCGACAAGTGCACCCGGCGCTGCCCGTTCTGCGACGTCGGTCACGGCCGGCCCGATCCGCTCGACGCGAACGAGCCGCTGAACCTGGCGAAGACGATCGCTGCACTGAAGCTGAACTACGTCGTCATCACCAGCGTCGACCGTGACGATCTGCGCGACGGTGGGGCTGCACATTTTGTCGAGTGCATCCGCCAGACGCGGGCGCTGTCGCC
>CANHOE010000251.1 GCA_947462175.1 Burkholderiales bacterium
GCCACCGGAGGAGCCGGGTCGCTGCGCGTGCCGGCATCGACCTGCATAAAGTCCGCCAGCGGCCGAGCCTGGCGCCAGCCGGTCTGCTCGAGCATCGGAGCGTCATAGAAGGCTGGCACCGGGCCCAGGCACAGCAGCGCCATGGGCTGTGCATCAGGCGGCAGGTCGAGCACCCGCGCAAGAGACGCGGGCTCGAACATGGACACCCAGCCGAGGCCCAGGTTCTCGACGCGAGCGGCGAGCCACAGGTTCTGCACGGCACAGGCCAGCGAACACAAGGCCATGTCGCGCGGCATGGTGCGGCGGCCGAATATCGTGCCGTCGTCGGGCGCCAGCACCGCGACGATCAACTCGGCGCACTCGCGTACCCCTTCGACCTTCAACTGCAGGAATTCACCGCCCCGTTCGCCGAGCGCCGCCGCCGTGGCGACGCGCTCGGCCTCCACCAACTCGGCGATGCGCCCCCGCAAGCCAGCATCCAGCACCCGCACAAAACGCCAGGGCTGCATCAGGCCGACCGACGGCGCTTCGTGCGCCGCCTGCAGGATGCGCTGCAGCACCGCCGGCTCCACCGACTGCCCTGGCGTGAAATGCCGCATGTCGCGGCGCGCTGCCAGCACGCGGTAAAACACCTCGCGCTCGGCATTGGTGAAGGGATCGCCAGCGCGAGACTCGGTGTGATCGGTGCTCATGCGGCAGGCTCGGCAGGCCGCGTGGGGTGATTGATGCGCTCATCGCCGTAGCTGCGCAGCACCTTCGACACGATCACCTGGTAGCCGTCGAGCCACTTCGCCTGCCCGGCCTTGGCCTGCCGATGCGATGGGTGCTCCATCAGCTGTCGCAGCCCCATCTCATCGGCCCAGTAGTAGACGTTGCACAGGCGTCCGGTATTCGGGTCCTCCCAGGACTCGTCGCCGAGAAAACCCAGGGTCTCGCGCGCCGCGGCAGCGATCTGCGCATCGAGCGCATGAAACTCGTCGTCGAACTGCTTCTTGTCGAAGATGAAGGTGGCGCTGTACATCAGTCTGCCCTGCTCATGACGGTGTTGAAAGCGATGGCGCCCGCTCGCGCCAGAGCACCGGACGAGGCAAATCGGTCGACCCTGCAGCGACTGACACGGTGCGTGCCCTCAATTGTCCGCAACCACCATCGACGTCTTGCCCAGCCGACTGGCGCAGCTTGGTGAGCACGCCGCGGCGGTGCAACGTCTGTGCGATCTCGCGGGCGCGCTCGGCGCTGGGGCGCTGGAAGTCGAGACCATCGACGGTGTTGTACGGAATCATGTTCAGGATGGCCCGCTTGCCGGCCAGCAGGCGGACGATGCCGTCGAGTTCGTCGTCACCATCGTTGATGCCGGCCAGCAGCGTCCACTGCACCTGCACGGGGTAGCCGCTGGCGTGTGCGTAGCGCTCGCCGAGTTCGACCAGTTCGTCGGGCTCGATGGCCGGCGCGCGCGGCAGCAGCTGCGCGCGGCGAGCGGCATTGGTCGAATGCAGCGACAAGGCCAGCGCCGGCTTCACGGCGCCCAGCGGCAAGCGCTCGAACACCCTCCGATCGCCGACGGTGGAAAACACCAGGTTCTTGTGGCCGATGCCGCCCTCAAAGCCCAGCAGATCGATCGCGTCCATCACGTTGTCGAGGTTGTGCGCCGGCTCGCCCATGCCCATGAACACGACCTTCTTCACCACCCGACGGGTGCGCGCCAGCGCCACCTGTGCCACGATCTCGGCGCTGCCCAGCTGGCGCAGCAGACCGCCCTGCCCCGTCATGCAGAACACGCAGCCGACCGCGCAGCCGACCTGGGTGGACACGCACACGCCATCTCGCGGCAGCAGCACCGCCTCGACCGTCTGCCCGTCGTGCAAGCCGACCAACAGCCGCGCCGAGCCGTCGGCGCCTGGGTGTTCCGACAGCAGCCGCGCGAGCCCCGCCAGATCGGCCTCGATGGCCGGCAGCTCCGCACGCACGCCCAGTGGCAGAAAGTCCTGCGGCTTGCGCTTCCCACTGTCCTGCGACAGCGCGTTCGACCACAGCCGCAGCACCCGGTGCTCATGGCACGGCATGGCACCGTGGTCGCGCAGGCGGTGTCGAATCTGGTCGATGCAAACCGAGAGGCTGGGGGCCACCTTGTAGTCGCCAGTGCGCCGATTCACGCGGGACCGGCTGGCATCAACGGACCGTCCATGCGCGAACGCAAAACCTTGGCTTCGCCCCGCAGATCGAAGATCGCTTCTTCAGCGACAAACTGTTCAAAGTTGCGTCCTGCGGTCATGCGTTCGATCTTTTCCGCACTGGCGATCAGGTCGTCCAGGTACAGAAGCCAACTACGTGACACGGATCAAGTCCTGCTCAACGTGCTTCCGGGCCCTGGGCTTCAGCCCCTTGCTGGTCACCAGATCGACAGGCCGACTCAACAATTTTTCAAGGCATTCCTTGAGGTCGAAATAGCCGTCGTAGGTGGCCGGGCCATCGAACTCAACCAACACATCGACATCGCTGTCCGGCCGCATATCGTCACGCGCAGCCGAGCCGAAGAGCGACAAATGCCGAGCACCGAATCGTTCGGACAGCATGTCGCGGTTGTCGTGCAGCAGCGCGATGATCGTTTCGCGGTTCATGGCGCTGCATTTTGATGCATCCCCAGTTGTGCGCAAGCACCGAGATGACAACTCGCACAAGCTCCGTTCCTGGCGATCGTCGATGAACAATGCGCCATGCACATCCTGATTTCCTGTGTCGGCAGCGCCGGCGACGTGCACCCGTTCATCGCGGTAGGGCAGGTGCTGGCACGGCGCGGGCACGAGGTGGAACTGCTCACCTCGCCGCATTTCGCAGCCCGCATCGAAGCAGCGGGCCTCGCCTGCACCCCCGTGGGCACCGAGGCCGATTTCGAGAACGTGGTGCACCACCCTGACCTGTGGAACCCGCGTACCTGCTTCCCGGTGCTGTGGCAGGCCATTGCACAGCGGATGGTCGAGGGGCACCGCTTGCTGATTTCCCGCGCACAGCCGGGCCGCACCGTGCTGGTCGGCAGCACGCTGGCCATGCCGGTGCGGCTGGCGCAGGAGACCCATGGGCTGCCCACGGTGACGGTACACCTGTCGCCGGTGTGCATCTGGTCGGCACAGGCGCCGGCCGTGATCCCCGGGCTGGGCGACCTGAGCGGCTGGCCGCCGGCGCTGGTGCGGCTGATCCAGGCGGCGGTGGAGCGTGGCTTCATCGACCGCGTGGTGGCGCCTGGCTTCGATCGCATCCGGCGTGACCTCGGCCTGCCGCCGGTGCGCCGCGTGCTGAGCCACTGGATCAACAGCCCGGACCGCGTGGTGTGCGCCTGGCCGGACTGGTTTTCACCGAAGCAGGCTGACTGGCCTGTGCAGGCGGTGACCACCGGCTTTGCGAGGTGGTCGGGCACCGCGGGCCAATCGCTCGACCCTGCGCTGCTGAGCTTTCTGAATGCGGGCCCGGCACCGATCGGCTTCACGCCCGGCTCGGCCATGGCGCAGGGCCGCGACTTCTTTGCACGGGCACGGGCCGCATCCGCCGCGTTGAACCAGCGCGCGCTGCTGATCACGCCCTTTGCCGACCAGCTGCCCCACCCGCTGCCGCCCCACGCCCACGCGGTGAGCTACGCGCCCTTCGATGCGCTGCTACCCCGGCTGGCCGCACTGGTGCACCACGGCGGCATCGGCACCACCGCGCAGGCGCTGGCCTCCGGCTTGCCGCAGGGCGTGGTGCCCTTCGCGCACGACCAGTTCGACAACGCGGCCCGCCTCGTCAAGCGCGGCGTGGGGCTGCGGCTGAGCGCGCGCAGTTCGGTGCGGCGGTGGGCGGCCACCCTCGACCGTCTGCTGCGCGACCCGTCGATCGCCGCAGCCTGCCAGCGGGATGCCGGCCTGATGGTCGAGGACGGCAATGCCGCGCAGCGCATCGCCGAACTGATCGAGGCGGTGTCGCCGCAGTAGCTGCACCAGGCCGCGCGGTGCGAGCACACAGCACCATGCGTAGGACAGACCGCCTCCCGAGGTCCCGTTGCCGTCCGATGGCCGTGCGGCATCGCGGTGCCCACACTGGCTTTGCTGTATCAACGTCGGCGGCAGTCACGGCGACCTTTTTTGTTTGCCTACACAGGGTGCACCTGATGAACAAGATCTTGAAAATGGCCATGGCCCTCGGTGGCTTGGCGATAGCGACCCAAAGCCTCGCGCAGGTGACCTTCTACGAGAACGACGACTTCCAGGGTCGCTCTTTCACCAGCCAGCGTTCGGTCAACAACTTCGAGCGGAACGGCTTCAACGACCGCGCCTCGTCGGTCGTGGTCAAGGGCAC
>CANHOE010000252.1 GCA_947462175.1 Burkholderiales bacterium
ACATCGTCCTCGGCATTCAGAACCGCCGTGCCCCGGAGCAGGCGCTCGCGCGGATGGCCCCCTTCGCGGTCGACGGCGTAGATGCCCGGGATGCGCAGGATGGCGACCCTCACGCCATGCGCCTGACCGAACCAGCGAATCCGCGATTCGGCGTCGACCCGCCGCTTCGCGCGGTCGGTGCCGGGGTTCACCGCACGCGTCTCGTCGAAACGCGTACCGCCGCAGTCACCATAGACGCCGCTGGTGCTTCCGTAGACTAGGCAGCGCACGCGCCCCTTGCGCGCCAGCGCATCGAGCAGATTCCGGGTGCGCGGGTCGGTGCTTCCCTGCAACGGCGGTGGAGCCAGATGCAGCACTGCATCGGCCAGCCCGGCCAGCCGTGAGAGAGAGGCCGGGTCGTCGAGGTCGCCGATCAGCGGCACCGCTCCTGCCGACCGTAAAACCTCGGCCCGCGCGGGCGTCGAGGTCAGCGCCAACAGGCGATAGCGGCCCTTGAGCAGGCGCAGCACACGCATGCCCACGTCGCCACAACCCACAATCAACAGGACAGGACGTTTGAAGGTGGTTGGGATCACGACAGTGACTCGATAGAGAGAGAGAGAGAGAGAGAGAGAGAGAGACAGGGCGGTCAGAATCGCGGCTCAGTTTACGTTTCCCGACACGGCAGCGATATCACCATGAGCATCACCGTCACGTTGCAGCCAAGCGGCCGCAGTTTTTCCGTTCAACGCGACGAAGCCATCCTCGCGGCGGCCATCCGTCAAGGCATCGGCCTGCCCTATGGCTGTCGCGACGGCGCCTGCGGCTCGTGCAAATGCAAGCTGATCGAAGGTCGGGTGATCCACGGCGCACATCAGTTGCAGGCCTTGAGCGTTGCGGAAGAAGAGGCCGGCTACACACTGACCTGTTGCGCCGCACCGCAGACCAATCTGGTACTGGAAGCACGCACGGTGGTCGGTGCCAGCGACATGCCCGTGCGCAAGCTGCCTGCGAGGGTGATCAGCATCGACAAGCCGGCATTCGATGTCGCGATCGTCAAGCTGCAACTGCCAGCCAACGAGCCGCTGCGCTATCACGCCGGTCAATACATCGACGTGATCCTGCGCGACGGCGTGCGGCGCAGCTACTCGATGGCCAACGCGCCGCACACCCAGGGCGACAAGCCATGGATCGAACTGCACATCCGCCACCTGCCCGGCGGCGTGTTCAGCGACCAGGTGTTCGGCACGATGAAGGCGAAAGACATCCTGCGACTGGAAGGCCCTTTTGGCAGCTTCTTCCTGCGCGAGGAATCTCAGAAACCGATCGTGCTGCTGGCCTCAGGCACCGGCTTCGCGCCGATCAAGGCGATGCTCGAACACTTGCAAGTCAAGGGCAGCACTCGGCCGGTCGCGCTGTATTGGGGTTGCCGGACGCGCGCTGATCTGTACTTGCACGATTGGGCATTGGAAGCGACGTCACACATCCCGCAGCTACGCTACGTCCACGTGCTCTCCGAAGCGCCTGGAATCGACAACTGGTCAGGCCGGACCGGGTTTGTGCATCAGGCGGTGATGGCAGACATCCCAGACCTGTCAGGTCACCAGGTCTATGCCTGTGGCGCGCCTGTGATGGTCGAGTCGGCGCAGCGCGACTTTGTTGAACGCTGCGGCTTGCCGCCCGAGGAGTTCTATTCGGACGCGTTCTACAGCGCAGCGGATCGGGTGACTTCAATCGCAGGTTGACAGTTTCGGAGAGGCGCCACTGCTGCACAGCTCACTCCCCGAGATAAGCCGCCCTCACCTTCGGATCGCTCAGCAGCGCCTTCGCGTCACCGCTCATCGTGACCTCGCCCGACTCCAGCACATAGGCGCGGCTCGCCACTTGGAGAGCGCGGCTGGCGTTCTGCTCGACCAGCAGCACCGTCACACCCTGGCGGTGAATGTCGTCGACCACCTCGAAGATCTTGTCGACCATGATCGGCGAGAGGCCCATCGACGGTTCGTCGAGCAAAAGCAACTTGGGTCTGGCCATCAGTGCGCGGCCCATCGCCAGCATCTGCTGCTCGCCGCCACTCATCGTTCCGGCGAGCTGGCTGCGGCGCTCCTTGAGGCGCGGAAAGACGGTGAACACTTTGTCGATGTCGGATTCGATGTCCACGTCATCGCGGATGAAGGCTCCCATCAGCAGGTTTTCGTGAATCGTCATCCGGGCGAAGGTACCGCGGCCCTCGGGCACCATCACCAGACCCTGCCGCACCAGATCCCACGCCCCCTTCCCCTTGATCGGCGCGCCCATGAATTCGATGTCTCCAGCGGATGGCGGCTGCAGTCCGGTGATTGCCTTCAGTGTCGTGGTCTTGCCGGCGCCATTGGCGCCGATCAGGCTGACCAGTTCACCTTGCTGAACCTCCAAGCTGACGCCCTTGACGGCCTGGATGCCACCGTAGGCCACCTGCAATCCACTGACCTTGAGCAAAGCTGGAGTCATCGCGTCAATCCTGAGGCTGATGCGCGGCGCCAAGGTAGGCTTCGATCACCTTCTCATCGCGCTGCACCTCGGCAGGCGTGCCCACGGCGATCGCCTTTCCGTAATCGAGCACCGTGACCCGATCGCACAGCCCCATCACCAGCTTCACGTCGTGCTCGATCAACAGGATGGTGCGGCCATCGTTGCGGATGCGATCGATCAGTTTGCGCAACACGACCTTCTCGGTGGCGTTCATGCCGGCGGCAGGCTCATCGAGTGCGATCAGTTGGGGGTCTGTCGCCAGCGCCCGCGCAATCTCGAGCCGGCGCTGGTCGCCGTAGCTCAGCGTACGCGCCTTGAAGTCGGCGTAGGCACCGATGCCGACGTAGTCCAGCAATTCCCTGGCCCGTTGAGCGATGGCAGCCTCCTCGGCTTTGAACGATGCAGTGCGGAACACGGCACCTATCAACCCGGACTGGGTGCGCACATGGCGACCGACCATCACGTTCTCCAGCGCAGTCATGTCTGCGAACAACCGGATGTTCTGGAACGTGCGAGCGATACCGGCCTTCGCGACCTGATGCACCGAACTTGGCCTGTACATCTGGCCAGCGAGTTCGAAGTGGCCTGCATCGGCCGGATACAGCCCCGTGATCACGTTGAAGAACGTGGTCTTGCCCGCCCCGTTCGGGCCGATCAAGCCATAGACCACGCCTCGCTCGATCGATATCGCGACATCCGACAACGCCTGCAATCCGCCGAAGCGCTTGGACACCCCAGACACTTTCAGCAGCGCCTGGCTCATGGCGAACGCGGCATCTGGGCCGGGGCCGAGCGGCCGTGCTCGGGCGCAGGCCACAGCCCTCGAGGGCGTGCAAGCATGATCCCGATCATCGCCAACGCGATCAGCAGCTGGCGCAGGATGGACGCGTCGAGCCGGCCACCCGTCATCGCTTGCAGGGGACCGGCGATGTAACGCAATACCTCCGGCAGTGCTGCCAGCAGCAGCGCACCGATGACAACGCCGGGAATGTGGCCCAGGCCACCGAGCACCACCATCGCGACGATCAGCACCGACTCCTGCAGCGAAAACGACTCCGGCGAGACAAAGCCCTGGAAGCTGGCGAACAACGCACCAGCGACACCCCCGAAGGTTGCACCCATGCCGAAGGCCAGCAGCTTCAGGTTGCGGGTGTTGATGCCCATCGCCTTGGCCGCCACCTCGTCTTCGCGGATCGCCATCCAGGCGCGACCAATGCGGCTGCGCTCCAGGCGATGACAGATCACCACGCCGAGAACGACCAATGCCAGGAACAGATAGTAGTAATTGGTGACCGAGGGGATGCTGAGCCCGAAGAGGTCCCACTTCTTCGCCAGATCCCAGCCGAATAGTGACAGCGAGTCGATCTGACCGATCCCGCGCGGACCGTTGGTGATGTTGTACGGCTGCTCGAGATTAGTCAGGAAAACGCGGATGATCTCTCCGAAGCCGAGGGTGACGATCGCGAGGTAATCGCCTCGCAGCTTCAGCGTCGGCGCACCGAGCAGCAGCCCGACCACACCGGCCAGGGCCGCGCAGACCGGCAACACCAGCCAGATCGGTGCATGGAGGCCGTTCGGAAACATCGCCGCGATGGCCGGAAAGTGGTCGGCCAAGTGCGGGCTGGCGACCAAGGCAAACAGATAGGCACCGACTGCATAGAAGGCAACGTAGCCAAGATCCAGCAGGCCGGCATAGCCAACCACGATGTTGAGCCCCAGGGCCAGCAGCACGTAGAGCAGCGCGGTGTCGATGATGCGCACCCACGCGTTGCCGAACTGCTGTGCGATCAGCGGGATGATCAGCAGCCCAATG
>CANHOE010000253.1 GCA_947462175.1 Burkholderiales bacterium
CGGCGTCTGCGAGGCCGAGCTCGAAGGCTTTGCGCACGATCTGCGTGAGATGCAAGCGGGCTCGGTCACCAACGAGAGCCCGGCGCCGAAGGCGTGACAGATGGCCTTCGGACGCCTCGAGCGCACCCCTGGCCCGCAGCCGATGAGCGACATCAACATGACGCCGCTGATCGACGTGATGCTGGTGCTTCTGGTGATCTTCATGATCACCGCGCCCTTGATGACCAGCAGCCTGAAGCTGGACCTGCCCAAGTCGGAAGCAGCGCAGCCCAACGACACGCCGACCTTCATTGCCGTGTCGATCGACACCAGCGGACGCCTCTTCCTCGCTGACGCGGAAATCGATGCCACCGCGCTCGCGCAGCAGGTGACTCAACTGGCCCAGGCCAACCCTCAGACCGAAGTCCAGCTGCGCGCCGATCAGGCGGTGCCGTATGGCCGCGTGGCGGAGGTGATAGGCATCGTGCAGAAGGGCGGGCTGACGCGCATCGGGTTTGTGGCCGTTCAGCCGTCCACTCCGCCCTGACGGCGGGTCAGTCTTCCTTGAGGTGCCCCGCCCGCTGCTGCTTGGTTTCGATGTAGCGGGCGTTGTGGGGATTCACCGGGCCATACAGCGCCAGCCGCTCCACCACTTCAATGCCGCCAGCTTCGATCGCGGCGATCTTCTTCGGGTTGTTGGTCAGCAGCCGGACCTGCTTGATGCCCAATGACTTCAGCATCGCCAGCGCCGGCGTGTAGTCGCGCTCATCGGCCATGAAACCCAGATAGCGATCCGCGTCGATGGTGTCCAGACCTTCATCCTGCAGCCGATAGGCGCGCAGCTTATTCGCCAGCCCGATCGAGCGGCCTTCCTGCTGCAGGTAAAGCAGCACGCCGCCATGTTCTGCCAGCCTCGCGATGGCGCGGCGCAACTGGTCGCCACAGTCGCAGCGCAGGCTGCCGAGCAAATCGCCCGTCAGACAGGCCGAGTGCAGCCGCAGCGGGACCGGCTGCTTGAAGTCAGGCTGGCCCACGATGATGGCCAGGTGCTCGGCACCGCCCGCGTCCTCGCGAAACAGCACCACCTCGCAGTCCTCGTGCGCCTCGATGGCCACCTGAGCATCGCTGACGCGGCGCAAGCTGCGCTCGCCGCGGGCGGGCGCGCGCTGCACATCATCTGTGGAAACCGACAGCAGCTGTGCCGCAGTCAGCTGCTCAGCAGCAGCCACCGGCACCTCCACGATCAGCAAAGCGGGCATGAGGCGGCCATTTTTGGCCAGTGCCAGAGCGCTATCGAGGACAAGTTGCTCCGTCGTCGACTGCTGCAAGACCGACAGCGATGCCGCTGGCAACGGCTGACCCGCGGGCGGTGTCACCGCCGCCAGCGCCAACAGCACCTCTAGCGATACGTCGGCGGACAGCGAGACCGACACCGCGGAGCCAGGCAGCGAGGGCGGCGAAAGCCCCAGGGTGGAGGCGCGCTCTGCGGTGAGCAGCAATTGAAGCGGCGCGCCGAACGACGTCATCCAGGCCAGCCGGGCTGCAGTCAGCGTTTCGACAGCAGCCACCAGGTTGCAGGCCACGCCAGCGACGGCGCGGCCCTCTGCCGGCGTGGTGAGGCAGATGGCCCGGCCATGCGTCAACTCGGTCTGCGCACGGTCTACCCGAACCGCGGCCTGTTCGTCCTTCGGACTGATCTGCGCCGTGGGACGTTGTTCTTGGTAACGATCGTTCATTCCCCGATTTTGACGTGTGGCGGTTTGATCGCCTGAGCACGGCAGATCGGCAGCCCGAGAATTCTGGCCTCGGGGGCGTTCGGCTTGCCGACGATGCCGTGATGGGCGCCTCCACTGTGAATTGGCTTGAGGTAGCACCGGGGGTAGGTCTCAAGCACGCAGATTCAGCGCGCCGAGCACCGCTCCGATGTCCAAATCCTCGGCCACCCCAGCCGCCGTGGCGGGCGCGCGGTAAGACACAACCCCCAGCAGCGGTGCTTCGTGGCGCCGCCGCAGCGCGCGCGCCAAGGTATCGATGTTGAGCTGGGCATGGGGCATCGTCGGCTCGATGCGGTTGGCGACCCAGCCGGCCAACCGCAGCCCGCGCGCCGCCACCGCTTCGGCGGTCAGCAGCGCATGGTTGATACACCCGAGCCGCAGGCCGACGACCAGGATCACGGGCAGATCGAGGGCAACGGCCAGGTCGTCGGTGCCCCAGTCACTGTCGGTGGGCGCGGCGATGGTGACCTCTGGCAGCGCAGGCGCCTCGCTGAATTCTGGCGACTCGACCAGGGGCACGCAGAAACCACCGGCACCTTCAACCACCAGCACATCGCAGCGCGGCATGAGCTGATGAGCGCCTGCGATCAGCAGCGCGGGCTCGATGCGACCGCCTTCGAGCCGGGCGGCGAGGTGCGGGGCGCAGGCTTCTTCCAGCAGACAGGGGCAAACCTCGCCGCGTGTCAGCTCGATGGAGCTCGCCGCATGCAGGGCTTCGACGTCATCGTTGTACCAATGGCCTTCGGGGTCACTCGCTGCCAGCTTCCAGACCGCGCCGGCAGCCACCGGCTTGTAGCCAGCCACGCGCAGGCCCTGCTGCGCCAGTGCATGCAGCAGCCCCGCGCTGACCGTGGTCTTGCCGACCTCGGTGTCGGTGCCCGTGACAAAGCAGCCGCGCAAGGGCCGGCTGCGGTCTCCTTCCACAGCGGCTTGCGGCAGCGGCTCCACTTCATCCAACACGGCCGACTCTGCGAGCGGCAACACGGTCGGCGGGTCACCCGCGCCCAGCATCTTGGTCATGGCATTCCCTTCCCGGCCTGAGCCAGTGCTGACAACAGCCGCTCGACATCGCCGAAGCCATGCGCCGCGCTGAGTGTGATGCGCAGCCGCGCGCTGCCGGACGGCACGGTCGGTGGACGGATCGCGGGCACCCACAGGCCCTGCGATTCAAGCGCCGCAGACATGGCCAGCGCTTCCTTGCTGCTGCCAACGATCAGCGGCTGGATCGCGGTCTGCGATGGGGCAAGTTGCCAGCCGCGCGCACTCAGCAGATCGCCCAGCACCTCGGGCATGTTGCTCCGAAACGCGGTCACGACTTCTGCCAGATGCTGCCGCCGCTGCGCGCCCTCTTCGCCACGGATCAATCGCAGGCTGGCGCGCACCGCATGTGCCACTGCCGGCGGCGATGCGGTGGTGTAGATGTAGGCCCGCGCGCTCTGCACCAGCCAATCGATCACAGTGCGGTGCGCCGCAACGAAAGCCCCCGCCACGCCGGCGGCCTTGCCCAGCGTGCCCATGCAGATCAGGCGCTCACTGCGCAATCCGAAATGCGACAGCACGCCCCGCCCCTGCTCGCCGAGCACGCCGAAGCCATGCGCATCGTCCACCACGATGTAGGCGTCGTGGCGCTCTGCCAGCGCCAGCAGCTCGGGCAGGGGCGCCAGGTCGCCGTCCATGCTGAAGACACCATCGGTGACGATCAGCTTGCGTGGCGTGCTGCAGGCTGAGATCCGGCGTTCGAGGCCGGCGAGGTCGTTGTGCGGATAGGTGTAGACAGCGGCCTTGGCCAGCCGCGCACCGTCGATCAGCGAGGCGTGGTTCAGCAAGTCGGTGTAGATCGTGGTCTGTGCGTCGCCCAGCGCGGTGAGCAGCGCCATGTTGGCCATGTAGCCAGTGCAGAACGTCAGCGCACGGACCTCGGGGCCTTGCGTCGACAGCATGTCGGCGAGGTCCTCTTCCAGCAGCGCATGCGCGCGGGAATGTCCACTGATCAGGTGCGAGGCGCCACTGCCGGCGCCGTAGCGCCGCGCACCCTCGGCCAGCGCCTCGATCAGTTGCGGATGGTTGGCCAAGCCCAGGTAATCGTTGCTGCAGAAAGCCAGCAACTCGCGCGGGGGACCCTCGTTTGCGGTGACCGTCTGGCGAGGCGCGCAGGCGGTCTCCGCGATGCGGCGATGGCGGCGCAGCGACTGCGCTTCGCGCTCTGCCAGCTGCGCTTCGAGGTACTTCAGCATCGCGGGGCTCGGGTCACGGGCTGGCGCTCAAAGCACCGCATTCAGCGTCGTCACCACGCGCTCGGCGAGGTAGGCGACATGCTCGTCGTTCAGCAGATAGGGCGGCATCAGGTAGACGGTCCGGCCGATCGGGCGGATCAACAGACCCTGCGTGCGACCGGCCAGGTGGAAGCGTTCGGCAAAGCGAACGCCGGCATGCGCTTCACGCACATCGAAGGCCCAGATCATCCCGCGCTGGCGCATGTGCTCGATGCGGTCATCGCCGTCCAGCCGGACCGCGAGTGCGGCCGTCAGCAAC
>CANHOE010000254.1 GCA_947462175.1 Burkholderiales bacterium
AGGATCGATTTGAGGTCGGCGCGCTTAGGCATGCTGGCCTCCGATCTTGGCGGCGCTGGGTGCGCTGGCTTCCATCAAAGCGGTGAATCGATCAAACAGGTAGCCGATGTCGTGCGGGCCGGGGGACGCTTCCGGATGCCCCTGGAAACAGAAAGCCGGGCGGTCGGTGCGCGACAGGCCTTGCAGGGTGCCATCGAACAGGCTCACGTGGGTCGGTCTCAGATTTTTCGGCAAGGTGGTCTCGTCGACGGCGAAGCCGTGGTTCTGGCTGGTGATGCTCACGCGGCCGCTCTCCAGGTCTTTCACCGGATGGTTGGCGCCGTGGTGGCCGAATTTCATCTTGAAGGTCTTGGCGCCGGAGGCCAGCGCGAGGATCTGGTGCCCGAGGCAGATGCCGAAGGTCGGGATGCCGCTCTCGATCAGCGCCCGCGTGGCCTCGATCGCATAGTCACAGGGTTGCGGGTCGCCGGGGCCATTGCTCAGGAAAATGCCATCTGGCTTCAAGGCCAGCACTTCGGCCGCCACCGTTTTCGCAGGCACAACGGTGACCTTGCAGCCGCGGCTGACGAGCATGCGCAAGATGTTGCGCTTGACGCCGAAGTCCAGCGCAACGACATGAAAACGCGGTTCAGCGAGTTGCCCGTACCCAGAACCCAGCGCCCACTCGGTCTCGTTCCACACACTGCGTTCGGTGCTGCTGACAACCTGGGCCAGATCCAGTCCAGCCATGCTGGGCGCAGCACGCGCTGCCGCCAGCGCCTGTGTGAAATGGTCCTCGGTCAGCGTCGCACCGGCTTCAAGCGTCAGGATGCAGCCGTTTTGCGCGCCCGTGCTTCGCAGCAGGCGCGTCAGGCGGCGGGTGTCGATGTTGGCAATGGCCACCGTGCCTTCACGCTGCAGGTACTGCGGCAGCGTCTCGGTCATGCGGAAGTTCGACGGCAGGACAGGCAGGTCCTTGATGATGAGGCCGGCGGCGTGAACGCGATCGGATTCGACGTCTTCGGTATTGATGCCGTAGCTGCCGATGTGCGGATAGGTCAGCGTGACGATCTGGCGGCAGTAACTCGGGTCGGTCAGGATTTCCTGGTAGCCGGTGAGCGCGGTGTTGAACACCACCTCGCCGCAGGTCTGCCCAGGGGATCCGATGGAAGTGCCGATGAAACGAGAGCCGTCTGCGAGAACGAGGATTGCGGGGGGCAGCACGGGCAGCAAGGAATTCTCCGTTGGTGCACCCAGCTCTGCCCCGCAGCCTGGGCTGCGAGTCGGAATCCGGTGGGAAACTGTGAGGGTTTCGCTGGGGGCGGGTGTGTTCGGGTAAACCTTCGCATTGTAATTCGAGACCGGACTCAGAGCAGAAGCGAGCCCAATGCCGAAGCCATGGCCTCGCGCGTTTCGATCAGACAAGCCGTTGACTCCGCGACCAGAAACCCTGTCACCATGCTGCGTCCTAGGCTCTCCGCGGTGGATTCCCAGAGTCGACAGGGTACGAACCTACCGGTGCGCCCGAATGGCTCGATCGCGGCCAGAGCAGGCGCCAACGGGCCTGCGATGAGGTGATGCCAGGACTCGGTCACAGCGCCGCCAATCCGCTCGACAGCGCTCTGATGCAGCAGCAGTTGCACGGTGCTCGACACCATCCTGAAGTTCAGGTCGAAGACATAAGGGCGGGCGTCGGCGGTCAGCCCCAGGTCAAAGCCGGCCAGACCGCGATAGCCCAGCCGTTGCGCCTTTCGCGCGATGCGCATCGCCTCATCGACCGCGCTTGCAGGTGGCTCTTGGCTCGGGTCGATCAGGCTGCCGCTCTGCTGGCCGGGACTGCTGAACAGTTGAATGGCCGCGCCCAAATATTCGACGCAGTCGCTCTGGATCGACAGGTTCAGGCACCAGCAGACCGGTATGTCCAACGCGAGTTCGACACGCACGCCAGAAAAGCAATGCTCACGGCCGACGAGCCAGTCGAGCGCCTGATGCCGAGCATGGACGTCGGGGGCGTACCGCACATCGATGCCGGCACCCGACGCACCGGCCACACAGGCCTTGACATACACCGGCTGTCCCGCAAAGGCGGTAAGCAGGTCCGGCGCTGCCTCCGGCGTCAGCATGAGCGATGGAGCAAGCCAGTCGGCATCCACCAGTTCATCCAGGTTCGACTTGTCGTTGAGCCAGCGGTATAGCGCGTCGGGCACCAGCAGTGACTGCGGCTCGCACAACTCGGCGGGCAGCGGGTAGGGGCTCACGATGCGGTGGCCTTGTTCCGCCCAACGGCGAGTCTGCTCGAACGCCTGCTCCGCGGTCTGGTAGGGCACCCGATGAGGCGACGGCGTGGCGCCACAAGACTCGAAGAACGCCAGGATCTCCGGCGTGACCGTACTCCGATGACAAGACACCGGCACGGAACCCGTGACCAGCAGGGTCAGGCCAGTCAATGTGTCCAGGCGATAGGCGTCACTCAGAACCCAGCCCACATGCTCAAGCGTGGTCCGGGGGGCATATACCGCACCCGGCGGGAGCAGTTGATCGAAGGTGCGCGAGGGCCTCAGCAAGCTCGGCGCGCTCATGCCCCAGCTCCCGTGGCCAACCCACTCAGACCGGTGGCCAACCGCAACAGATTCGGTGTCCGCGAGGAACCGGCAACCGCGGGCGTCTTGTTGACATCGAGCAGCACGGCCTGGCCATCAACCACCACGTAGTCGAATTTGCCGAAGTCGAACCCCAGCGCACGCCTTGCTTCGCGCAGGCTATCGGGCACCTCGTGCAGGTACTCGTGGCGATAGATGTTGGCGACCTTGACGACAGGGTGACGACTGAACAACTTCACCGAGTACTCCTCTGCCCCAAAGAACAACCAGCAGCGCAGCACGTAATCGTCGCCATCGCGCTCTGGCAAGAATCGCTCGACGATCAGATCAGAGCGGTCCCAGACCCAGCGCGGCACCTGCGAGATGTCATCGAGTACGGGGTAGTCCTTTTTGGGCAGGCAGCCTGCCCAACGCCAAGAGATGACCTGGCTCAGTCGACGCCGAAGATGGGCGGTGCTCCAGCGACCCAGCGCTCGGAACTCCTTGCCGCCGAATGCATTGAAGTTGCTCTTGATGATGACCGGTCCGACATGGGCGTCAGCCCGCATCACACGCTGCCGAGTGATGCGCGCCTTCGAAATGTCAAGCACGCTGCCATTGACCACCGGACAGCCATCCGGGTTGTCCGGCAGTTGGTGATCCTGTATCACGGTCATGTCGACGTGCATGATCGCCAGATCCGCCGCCACGCGTCGCGCTGGCCCCGCCGAAACCGTGTGGCCGGCCTCCTGCCAGAGTGCCATCAGCTGGTGCATCAAGTATTTCGGCGCGAACGGCTTGTCATCTCCCGTCATGATCTGGATGCGCATCTGTCGCCCGTCAGCCTGCAACGGCACAGTTCTCATGGGCCGCGATCCCCACCTTCGCGATCTGCGCATCCTCTGTACTCTTGACGCCGCTGACGCCGACAGCGCCGATGCAATGGCCATCGGCAAACAGCGGAACGCCGCCTTCGAGCATGCCGTCCAGCATCGGTACGCTCAGAAACGAAGTGCGACCACCGTTGATCATTTCCTCGAAGAGGCGGCTCTCGCGGCGACCGAGAGCTGCAGTGCGCGCCTTCGCTGGTGCGATGTACGCCGAGCTGGGCGCAGCCCCATCGAGTCGCTGGAACCACAGCAGGTGACCTCCGTCGTCGACGATGGCAATTGACACCGCCCACTGGTTTGCCAGCGCCTCCTGCTCGGCCGCAGCCGCAATGCGTTTCACGTCGCTCAAGGTCAATGACGGTTTTGAGATCATGGCTGCCATCCGGTGGTTTTGAATGCCTCCACTGTACGGTGCCGAGTCAACTCCCGGTGCGGTCGCTGATTCGCGTCGCCTCCGCTGGAGAGGAAGCTTTGTCGATGGGTCGCGGAACTAGAATGAACTCTAGCGGTCCTACAGGGGCTGTTTCATTTTCCGGAGGTTCCATGAGTCAAGTTTTGTACAACGGCTACGCCCCAACCAGCACATCGGTCGAGCAGCGCAACCGCGTGCTGCGCAACACCTATTGGCTGCTGGCGCTGTCGATGGTGCCTACCGTGCTGGGCGCCTGGATCGGTGTGTCCACCGGCATCTCGCGCGCAATGTCTCCTGGCATCAGCCTGGTCGTCTTCCTCGCCGGGTCCTTCGGCTTCATGTACGCCATCGAGAAGACCAAGAACTCCGCCTCGGGCGTGCCGGTGCTCCTGGCCTTCACCTTCTTCATGGGCCTGATGCTCTC
>CANHOE010000255.1 GCA_947462175.1 Burkholderiales bacterium
GAGCGGTGCTGACCACCCGTGCAGCCGATGGCGACAGTCAGGTAGCTGCGCTGGTCGTTGTTGAAGGCCGGCAGCCAGCGCGTCAGGAAGGTCTCGATCTGAGACAACATTTCGATGACATCCGGTTGCGCTTCGAGGTAAGCCACCACTGGCGAGTCGCGCCCATCCTGCGGCCGCAGTTCGCGCACGTAGTGCGGGTTCGGCAGCACCCGCACGTCGAACACGTAGTCGGCGTCCAGCGGGACACCATGCTTGAACGCGAACGACTCGAACACCAGCGTCAGCCGGTTGCCGGTGCCACTCATCAGATCGCGGATCCAGATGCGAAGCTGAGCAGGGCGTAACTGGCTGGTGTCAATCACCGTCGAGACCTCTCGCAGCTCCGACAGCAGCTGGCGCTCAAGTTCGATCGCATCGATCAGTGCGCGGTGGCCATCGGGGGCCGACGCCTGCTCCATGTCGAGATCACCCGGAATCGTGTAGCTGGTGTCTTCGTCATGGCGATCCCGGTGGTCGTGTGTACCCCGAGGGCCCTGCGACAAGGGGTGCGGGCGACGCGTTTCCGAGAAGCGGCGCACCAGCGCATCGGTGCTGGCATCGAGAAAGATCGAGCGCACCCGAACGCCTTCATCGTTGAGCTGCTTCATCAGCGGCAGCAGGTGCGGAAGCGAACCGGCACTGCGCACATCGACGGCGATCGCCACCCGCTGATCGTGCAGCCGGTGTTCCAGTTGCAGAAAGCCGCGCAGCAGTTCAGGCGGCAGGTTGTCGACGCAGAAGAAACCAGCGTCTTCGAGCGCGTGGAGCGCGACCGATTTGCCAGAGCCAGAAATGCCGGTGACCAGAACGACTTCGCGTGCCGCGTCTTCCCCGCTGAGCTCATCTGCCCTCGATTCACCGTCTTCTGTGGCGTTCATGAGGGCTATTCCTGTCGTGTGTACGGTGTGTCTGCGCCGGAGGTCAGTCCCATGTCCAGCATCTCCTGCGCATGCGCGAGGCTGGTGTCCGAGAGCCGCTCGCCAGCCAGCATGCGCGCGATCTCGATGACACGTGTCTCGCCAGACACGCCGTGGATCTCGCTGCGCACCACGCCGCCGGCCGTGGACTTGGCCACCACATGGTGGTGGTCGGCATTGGCGGCGACCTGCGGCAGGTGGGTAACGGCGAGCACCTGCCGATCGGCGCCCAGTTGCTTCATCAAGCGCCCCACCGTGTCGGCCACCGCGCCCCCGACTCCAGCATCGATCTCGTCGAAGATCAGCGTGCCGGCGCCTGCGTCGCCGTGGCGCAGCTGACTGGTTGTCACTGCGATCGCCAGCGCGATGCGTGACAACTCGCCGCCAGAGGCCACCTTGGCCAGCGGCCTCGGCGTGCCGCCCGCGTGCCCGGCGACCAGGAACTCAGCCGACTCCATGCCGAAAGATTGCGGCGACTCCTGCGCCGCGAGAAGCACCTCGAATCGACCACCGACCATGCCGAGCTGCTGCATCGCCTGCGAGACGGCATCCGACAGTTTCGGAGCTGCCAGTTGGCGGGTCGCCGACACGCTGGCGGCCTCTGCTTCAAAGGCCAATCGAGCTTGCGCCAGCCGCGCCCGCTGCGCTTCCAGGTCGGCTGCTGCGTCGAGTGCACGCAACTCGTCTTTCCAATGCGCCAGCAGCGCGGCCAGATCGGCGGGCGGCCGGCGGTAACGTCGCGCCAGACTCATCCATGCTGACAGCCTCTCATCGAGCTGGCTCAGCCGCTGTGGATCGGTATCCGTGTCATTGAGAAAGCCCGACAGCGTGTGCGCTGCGTCCTGCAGCTGTGCCTGGGCGCCCTGCAGTACGTCTACCACTGCGGCGAGCTCACCGTCGATCTCTGCAGCATCGCGCAGGCGGTCGATCGCCCTGCCGGTCAGCGTGTTGGCGCTGTCGTCGGCCTCACCGATCGCGTCGAGCGCCTCGCGGGCGGCATCAAGCAGCATCTGCACATTCGCCAGCCGGGTGTGCTCGGTGTTCAGCTCCGCCCATTCATCCGTGCCAGGTGCGAGCTTGTCGACCTCGCCGATCTGCCATGCCAGCCTCTCCCGCTCTCGATCAAGGTCGGTCTGCTGCGTTTGCGCTCTCGACAACGCGTCGCTGGCCGAACGCCACTCTGCCCAGGTATTGCCGAGCGCTTGTGCGTCGACGCCTGCGTAGGCGTCGAGCATCTCGCGCACTGCAGCAGGCCGGGTCAGGCTTTGCCAGGCGTGCTGGCCGTGGATGTCGACCAGCTGATCGGCAATCTCGCGCAACTGCGCAATCGTTGCCGTGCTGCCATTCACCCAGGCGCGGCTCTTGCCCTGAGTGTCGATCGTGCGGCGCAGCAACAGGCTGTCGGCGGCGTCGAATCCGGCTTCAGCCAGCCACGCCATCAACCCCGGCGGCGTGTCGAATTCGGCGCTGATTTCGCAGCGCTGCGCGCCTTCGCGCACCACACCGACATCGCCGCGGCCGCCGAGTGCGAGTTGCAGCGCATCGATCAGGATCGACTTGCCAGCGCCGGTTTCACCGGTCAGCACCGAGAAGCCGCTCGCGAGCTCGATGTCGAGCGCGGTCACGATGACGAAGTCACGCAGAACCAGGCGCCGCCACATGTCAGCGCCGCCCGGCCGCCCGAAGGCGCTGATGCTCCCCAGGGGCCACGAAGGGGACCCTTGCGGCCCCTGGGGGCAGCGAATGCAATGAGCGTGGGGGCCGTATCACGAGGTCCCCGAGTTCCAGTGCAGCTTTCGGCGCAGCGTGGCGTAGTAGCTCCAGCCCGGCGGGTGCAGAAAGCGCGCTTGAAACGCGGCGCGGCGCACCGTGATGCGGTCGCCGTGCAGCAGGCTGGCGAGGCTCTGCATGTCGAAATTGACGCTGGCATCGCGACCAGCGACGATTTCCACGCTGATCTCGCCGGAGTCGGGCAACACAATGGGCCGGTTCGACAGGTCGTGCGGCGCAATCGGAACCAGCACCAACCCCGGGATGCCGTGGTGCAGGATCGGCCCGCCGGCCGACAGTGCGTAAGCGGTGGAGCCGGTGGGCGACGCGATGATCAAGCCATCCGCGCGGAGGTTGGCGACGAACTCGCCGCCGATGTCGATTTTCAGCTCGACCATGCTTGAGGTGGCCCCGCGGCTCACCACCACATCATTCAGCGCGAAGGCTTCGAAAATGGTCTCGCCGTCCCGCCGCACGCTGCCTTCAAGCATCGTGCGATGCTCTTCCTCGTAGCTGCCCGCGATCATCGGTGCCAGCGCGGCGGCGAACTCCCCGATCGGGATATCGGTGATGAAGCCGAGGCGCCCCTGGTTGATGCCGACCAACGGGATGTTGAAGCGGGCCATCTGGCGGGCAATGCCCAGCATCGTGCCGTCGCCGCCGACCACCACTGCAATATCGCAACATCGGCCCAGTTCTGCCGGGGTGAGCGCGCCGTAGTCTGTGAGGCCGGTGTTCAGTGCAGTCTCGTGCTCCATCGAGACTTCGAGCCCTTGCCCGATGAGAAAGCGGGCGACCTCGTCTAGCACGCTGCGACTTCCCAGCGCGTTGTACTTTCCGACCAGTGCAGCATGACGAAACCGGCTTTTCATGCGGAATTACACCACAGCACTTTTCGCACAAACGCGTTGAAAAACCCCCGCGGCCTACAATGAAAACGACATGGACGATCGCTCTCGAACCCTTCTGAAGACCCTGGTCGAGCGCTACATCGCCGATGGCCAGCCCGTAGGCTCGCGCACCCTGTCGAAGGCCTCCGGGCTGGAGCTGTCGCCCGCCACCATCCGCAATGTGATGGCCGATTTGGAAGAGCTCGGTCTGATTGTCAGCCCGCATACCAGCGCTGGGCGTATCCCCACGGCGCGCGGTTACCGCGTTTTCGTCGACACGATGATGACGGCGCAGCCCTTGCACCTGCAGCAGTCGCCAGCCTTCGAAACGCAGCTGCAGGCCGACCAGCCGCAGCGCGTGATCGCCAATGCAGCGCAGATGTTGTCGAGCTTGTCGAATTTCGTCGGCGTCATCACCGCGCCGCGCAAGACCAGCGTGTTCCACCATATCGAGTTCATGCGGCTGAGCGAGCGGCGCGTGCTGGTGATTCTGGTCGCGCCCGATGGCGACGTGCAGAACCGCGTCATCTTCACCGCCAAGGACTACACCCAGGCGCAGCTGATCGAAGCCAGCAATTTCCTCACGGCACACTACGCTGGCCGTACCCTCGAGGAAGTGCGGGAGCGGTTGAAGACCGAGGTCGACGCGCTGCGCGGC
>CANHOE010000256.1 GCA_947462175.1 Burkholderiales bacterium
AGGGCGGTCTGGACAACCTGACGGTCTGCTACAGCAAGCCGCTGTCGATGGAAAGGTTGGGCGGCTACATCGACGCCCGGCTGCAAGACCGCCAGCACCAGCGATAACGCATCTCCTGAACTCAAGGCGCCGGCTCGCCTGAGTCACGACTCGGCCCTCGCATCAACGCGAGCTGGGCGGCGATCCATTCTCCAGCCATTGCGTCAGCGCCGTTTCAGCCTCCAACAGTGCCGAGCGCACGATCTCTGAAGCCTGGTCGGTCGGTACCGGTTCACCCTGTCTCCAGCGCCGCTCGAGGGCGCGCGTTTGAGCAGCGCCACGCATGGCGCCGATCACACCCAATGAATTGCAAGCCTCGTGGATCAGGGCAAGCAAGGCGGCCGGGTTGGCGCCGGCAGAAGCGCGCTCCAGAGCCGACAGCGTTTTCGGCAATTCGATCAGGAAGACTTCGGCCAGCTCGCTGTAGGCGTCGCGGTCCTGGCCCATGTCAGCGATGACCAAGTTCGTATCCAGCACAGGCAGGGCGTGACCATCAACATTGGCGCCCTGACTTGTCCCGTCACCTGCTGAGTTGGCCATTCAAACCCTCCATGAGACACCGACGATTCGACCACACCTTGTGGCCGACGTTACCCGTAAACAAGCCAAGATTCATCTTCTTCTCACGATCGAAGTCCGCCACCCACAGCGTGTTCGACCGATCATCACCGAACCACCGATTGACCCTGCCCAGCGGGCGCGGCGACTTGCTGTCGCTGACGGTGGTGAGTGCCAGCGCGTTGCGATCGCGGCTCATCTGCTTCCAGACCGTGTCGACGACATGGACCTCGCGTGCTCGCACGAAAAACCAAACGATTTGAATTTAATCATTTAAATCAGTATCATCATTTATCTACTTGACCGACAGTCAAGCGACGCCGCCACCGACTCACACGCAAGTGCTGGGCCACATCCACGGAGAACAGAGGTTCTGAGCCGATGCCGGATACAGCGGGACAACCATCGCCAAAACACCTGGGCATGAATGACTACATCGCCAAGCCCTTTCAACCGGGTGAGCTGTTGGTGAAGGCGGCCGCGCTGATGGGCCCGTGTGATGCGAAAGGCTCTTCAGCATGACCATGACACCACAGCACGCACCGGCTGTTGCCAACGAGAGAAACCGATGGAGGGCTCGCACCCATGGATAGTCTGATCATCATCGTGGCCCTGGCATTCATGGTCCTGCTCCTGATGGTGTACATCGAGCTGAAGTCGGCGCAGCGCAAGTTGGAAGACATGCGCGGTGACATGGACGCGCGGCTGCGCACCGGGCTGAGCAGCCTGGACGAGCCTCTGAAACGGCTGCCAGGCCTCGAACAGCGCCTCGGCGATGTCGAGCGCAATGTGGCCGAGATGCGTCCGGACCCCACGCAGCCGCCACCTGCGGAGGGCGCGGCGCCGCCGTGAAACTGAGCACCAGAGACTGTGGCTTCGTGCTGCTGGTTCTGGGCATGATGTCGTGGATCGCCTGGCTGGCTGCGGGCAATGTCCGCACTGCGCGGGCCATGACCGAGCGCTACACCGTCGCGCTTCGCCTGACGCAGCACCTGTCGCAGCCTGACCGCTGGCCTGCCGGCTGCCGCGCGGGCGAGCCGTTTGACGACTGTCTGGGTCACTTGCGCTCGGTGCTGACGGGACTGGAGACACAGCCCTCGGCTCAGCCCCGGCTGCTTGACCGCTGCGACCGTCAACTCCCGAACAGCTTCGGAGCGGTGATCATCGATGTCGTGCGCCCGGATTCGACCGGGTTGAGCCGCAGCAGCGCGAGCGCTGCGCAGCTTGTGCTCCCACCGGGCGCCTCCGTGCGTGTGGGCGTCTGCGGACCGGGCTTCCTGGTGGTGCCGGTGGCCACGCTGGCGGGTCCGTGAGGCTGCCGCTGCGTCGCGCGCGCAACCGAGGGCCGTCGGCCTGGGCGGAATTCCGTGCCCAGAATCCGAACCGCAACCTGCGGCAGTTGCTCCATGCGCTGCTCACGCCAGGGCTCGGGGGGCGGCTGCACGACCTGGTCGACAAGGTCATGGCAAGCTGGGTGCTGATCGCGGTGGTCGCCGTGGTGCTGGAGTCGGTAGCTTCCTTGCAGAGCCGGTGGGCCGTGGCCTTTGCCATCATCGATGCGCTGGCCGTGGCGGTCTTCAGCGTCGAATACCTGATGCGGCTTTATGCCTGCCCTGAAGACAACCTGGAGCAGCGGCCATGGCGCAGCCGGCTGCAGGCCGCGATGCGACCGGCGATGCTCATCGATCTGCTGGCCATCGTGCCATTCTTCATCGAGGCCTACTTCGAGCACCTGGTAGATCTGCGCTTCCTGCGCATCTTCAGGTTGCTGCGTCTGGTCAAGCTGACACGCTACACCGGTGCCACGAACAGCCTGGCAGCGGCGCTGAAAACCGAGTGGCCGAAGCTGGTGAACTCGGCGTTCATCATGCTGCTGCTGGTGGTCGTGGCCGCCAGCCTGGGCTACCTCTTCGAGCACGAGGCGCAACCCGACAAGTTCGAGAACATTCCTCAGTCGATCTACTGGGCCGTCATCACGCTGGCCAGCGTCGGTTACGGTGACGTCGTGCCGATCACGCCGATCGGGCGCGCGGTGACGGTGGTGCTTGCGCTGTTGGGCATCGGCATCTTCGCTGTGCCAGCGGCTGTGCTGGCAACCGCATTCAACGATCAGTTGCGGCGCGAACGCGAGGCCTTGCACAACGAGCTGTTCAAGATGCTCGAGGACGGCGTCATCGATGAATCCGAACAGCATCAGATCGATCAGGCGGCCGCGCGATTGCACCTGTCTGCGCTGGAGGTCGACCACATCGTCGCGCGCGCACGGCATCGACGGCGCGAAGCAGAAGGAGGCGGAAGTTCAAGCCTGCCGTGGGCACTCATCGAGCGCGAGCCCGTGGTGGCGCGTGAGCAACACCGCGCACTGGTCGGCCAATTGCGGCAACTCAGCGCGCTGACCCAGCCTGAGGTGCTGCAGGCGATGGTGCGGCAAGATGGCACCGAGCTGGAATCGAAGATCTGCGAGCTGCTGATCGCGGCTCAGGCGCCCTCAGACGGCTCGATGCCGAGTGGTGGCAGCGGCACGGTCACCCCGGACGAATCGCGCGTCGCATAGGCCCACGCCAGCAGTTGGGCCACCACGGCGTAGACCTCCTGCGGAACGGGGTGATCCACCTCCACATGGGCCGACAGCCAGCGCGCCAAAGGGGGCGCTTCGGCCACCGGAACCTGGTTTTCGGCAGCCAGCGCGCGGATGCGCAGGGCCAGCGCATCGGTGCCTTTTGCCACCACGGTTGGCGCGGCCATGCTGTCACCGTCGTAGCGCAAGGCCACCGCATAGTGCGTGGGGTTGACCACCACCACATCGGCCTTCGCCACGGCAGACATCATCCGGCGGCGCGAGGCTTCGCGCTGCAGTGAGCGAATGCGGCCGCGGGTCTCGGGCGAGCCTTCGGACTCTTTTGACTCGTCCTTCTGATCCTGCAGCGACATCTTCATGCTGCTGCGGAAATTGAACCACTGGAAGCTGGCGTCCGCGATGGCCACCACCAGCAGCACCACCAGCAGGTACTGCAGGCCCCGGCCAAGAACATCGCCCATGCGGGCCAGCGAGGCAGGCAAAGACGCCGTGGGTACGGGAATCAGGTTGTCCTGCTGGGCGTAGAAATAGAGCGCGGCCACCAGCAGCACCAGGAACGTCACCACGATGCCCTTGACCAGCGAGAACAGGTTGGCGCCGGACACAAGGCGCCCGAGGCCGGCGATGGGATCGAGTTTGCCCAGGTCGAAACGGGGCGCAAACACCGGCTGAAACCTGACCAGCGCCAGCGGGCCCGCCGCGGCCAGAACAAACACCAGCGCCAGGAACACCGTCAGCCAAGCGGCAAACGCCAGCAGCGGCCCCTGTGCCCAATGTTGCAGATGGACCAGCGGATCCTCCTGGGCCTTGAACTGCAAGGCGCCGCGCACCATGTCTTGCAGAACGGACCAGGCCGCGCGGCCGCCGATCGTCACCGACGCCCAGACCATCACGGCCATCAGCAGGAAGCTGAGGTCGCGAGACTGCGGGAACTGCCCCTCCTCCCTCGCCTTGTCGAGCTTGCGCTGACTGGGCTCTAGCGACCGTTCCTGACCGTCTTCGCCACCCTCGGCCATGGTCAGTTCTTGTCGGGACGCTGAAGCTCGAGGCTCATGGCCTCGGCGCGCGCG
>CANHOE010000257.1 GCA_947462175.1 Burkholderiales bacterium
GAACAGCGCCTTCAGCGTGAGCTCTTGGCGTCGCGCACCGACCTGACCTGCCCAGTTCTTGGAGTCACCCCAGTCCATGCGGCTGTCGCTGATGCCATCGCCTTCAACGAGCAGCATGTCGACATTCAGGCTCACACCCATATGCCCCGCAAAGGCCATTTCGCAGACAGTCGCCCACAGGCCGCCGTCACTGCGGTCGTGATATGCCAACAGACGGGCTTCAGCACGCAGCTGGTTGATCGCTGCAATCAGTGACTTCAACTGAGCCGGATCGTCGACATCGGGCACGCCATCCTTGCTCGCATTGCCGGTTTGGCTCAGCACCTGCGCCAGCATGGAGCCAGCCATGCGATTCCGACCTTGGCCCAGATCGATCAGGATCAGCGTGGTGTCGCCCGGTTGCAATTGGGGCGTCAGCGTACCGCGCACATCGTCGAGCGTGACGAAAGCCGAAACGATCAGCGAGACCGGGGCGGTGACCTGCTTGGCCTCGCCAGAGTCACTCCAGCGTGTGCGCATCGACAGGCTGTCCTTGCCGACCGGCACGCTGATGCCGAGCGCCGGGCACAGTTCCATGCCGACCGCGCGCACGGTGTCGTACAACGCCGCGTCTTCGCCAGGCTCGCCGCAGGCGGCCATCCAGTTGCAGCTGAGCTTGACGCGCTCCAGGGCGAACGGCGCGGCCAGCAGGTTGGTCAGCGCTTCGCCAACCGCCATGCGGCCCGACGCCGGCGCGTCGATCGCAGCCAACGGGGTGCGCTCGCCAACGCTCATCGCCTCTCCGCGCAAGCCGCGGTAATCGGCAAGCGTTACAGCGCAGTCGGCCACCGGCACCTGCCACGGGCCGACCATCGGGTCGCGGTGGCTCAGGCCGCCGACGCTGCGGTCGCCAATGGTGATCAGAAAGCGCTTGCTGGCGACCGTCGGGTGGCGCAGCACATCGAGCGCCACCACCTCCAGCGCCACATCGGTCAGATCGAGCGCCGGCAATTCCAGCGCCACGCGCGTCACGTCGCGGTGCATCTTCGGTGGTTTGCCCAGCAGCACCTCCATCGGCATGTCGATCGCGGGAGATGCCAGCGGCGAGTTGTCCGTCATCGGGGCCTCGGCCAGCACCAGTTGCTTCAACTCGGTCGCGACGCCCACGACGGCGTACGGACAGCGCTCACGCAGACACATCGCGTCGAACATTGGCAGCAGATCCGGCTGCACCGCGAGCACGTAACGCTCCTGGCTCTCGTTGCTCCAGATTTCCTTCGGGGACAGGCCGCTTTCTTCCAGCGGCACCTGGCGCAGATCGAAGCGCGCGCCCCGCCCTGCCCCATCGACCAGCTCCGGAAACGCATTCGAGATACCGCCGGCGCCCACGTCATGGATCGCCAGGATCGGGTTCACCTCGCCCAGCGCGGCACAGTGGTTGATGACCTCCTGTGCCCGGCGCTGAATTTCAGGGTTGCCTCGCTGCACCGAATCGAAGTCGAGTGCGGCGGCGTTGGCGCCTGCGGCCATCGAGCTGGCCGCGCTTCCCCCCATGCCGATGCGCATGCCGGGGCCACCGAGCTGAACCAGCAAAGTGCCGGCCGCAAACGCCACCTTCTCGGTCTGGGCCGCCGAGATGGTCCCCAGGCCGCCGGCGATCATGATGGGCTTGTGATAGCCGCGCCGCTGCTCGCGGTCGGCGACACCCACGGTCTGCTCATACACGCGGAAGTAACCTGCGAGATTGGGCCTCCCGAACTCGTTGTTGAACGCCGCACCGCCCAGCGGCCCCTCGATCATGATCTGCAGGGGGCTGGCGATGTGTTCCGGCTTGCCATAGCGCGAGCGCTCCCAGGGCCAGTCGGTGCCGGGCAGATTCAGGTTCGACACGGTGAACCCGGTCAGGCCGGCTTTCGGCCTTGAGCCGCGTCCGGTTGCACCTTCATCGCGAATCTCGCCACCGGCACCGGTGGATGCGCCGGGGAACGGCGAAATCGCGGTCGGGTGGTTGTGCGTCTCGACCTTCATCAAGACATGCGCGAGTTCGTTGCGCCCGTTGTAAACCGGCGCGTTGGTGTATCCCTCGGGCAGCCAGCGCTCGATGACGCCGCCTTCCATCACCGACGAGTTGTCGCTGTAGGCGATCACCGTGTGCTGCGGCGCCAGCTGGTGGGTGTTGCGGATCATCTGGAACATCGATCGTTCCTGCGCGACGCCATCGATCGTGAAGCTCGCGTTGAAGATCTTGTGGCGGCAGTGCTCGCTGTTGGCCTGCGCGAACATCATCAGCTCGACATCCGTCGGATTGCGGCGCAATGCGATGAAGGCGTTCACCAGGTAATCGATTTCATCGTCGGACAAGGCCAAGCCGAACTCGACGTTGGCAGCCACCAAGGCAGACCGCCCCGCGCCCAGCAGATCGACCTGCGCCATCGGCGCCGCTGGCTGCTCATCGAACAGGTGTGCAGCATCCTCGCGACGCAGAAACACGCTTTCGGTCATGCGATCGTGAAGCAGCGCCGCGACGGCGGCCAGTTCGTCGGCACTGAGCGGCTTGCTGCCGCCCAGCAGCCCGGACTTCAATGTCAATCGGTATTCAGTGACACGCTCCACGCGCTTGATGGCCAAGCCGCAGTTGTGGGCAATGTCAGTGGCCTTCGAAGCCCAGGGGGAGACCGTGCCCAGACGGGGTGCGATCACGACCAGCACGCCATCGGTCGGGCCCGTGTAGGCATCGCCGTAGCGGAGGAGACCTTCCAGCGTGTCGCGCTGGGCGCGGGTCAAGGGCAATTCGATGCTCGCCCAATGCACATGCCTGGCGTGGACCTCTGTGACCCGGGGGGCGACCGCTTGCAGCTTGGCCAGCAGCGCCTGCGCGCGAAACGCCGGGAGTGCATTGCCCCCTTCGACAGGAATCAGGTGCTCGGGGGATATGGTCACGCGGCTCGGCTCAAGGAGAAGTGGGAAGTCCCGCGCAGTGGTCAGACCACCACGGGTTGACCCTTGATTTTACGGGTCGGGTGAGATAATCAGCCATATGACGATCGCCATCAAGACTGCTGCCGACATCGATGGCATGCGCACTGCCGGACGCCTGGCCGCAGAAGTGCTGGACATGCTCACGCCCCACATGGTTCCTGGCATCAGCACCGAGGCGCTGGACAAGCTCGCACACGACTACATGGTCAATGTTCAAAAGACCATCCCGGCGCCGCTGAACTACGCACCACCGGGCTACGCGCCGTATCCCAAGTCGATCTGCACGTCGATCAATCACCAGATCTGCCACGGCATCCCGAACGAGCGTCCACTGAAGAATGGTGACATCGTCAACGTCGACATCACCGTCATCAAGGATGGCTGGCACGGCGACACCAGCCGCATGTTCATCATCGGCGAAGCCTCCATCGCGGCCAAGCGGCTGTGCCAACTGAGCTACGAGGCGCTCTGGCGTGGGATCGTGAAGGTCAGACCCGGCGCAAGACTGGGCGACATCGGTCATGCGATCCAGACCTTCGCCGAGAACGCTGGCTTCTCGGTGGTGCGCGAGTTCTGCGGTCACGGCATCGGCCGCAAGTTCCATGAAGACCCGCAGGTTCTGCATTACGGCAAGCCGGGCACTCTGGACGTGCTGATGCCAGGCATGACATTCACCATCGAACCGATGGTGAACGCGGGCCGGCGCGAGATTCGTGAGGCCGGAGATGGTTGGACCATCGTCACCAAGGACCGTTCGCTCTCCGCGCAGTGGGAGCACACCGTGGTGGTCACCGACACGGGCTACGAGGTATTGACGCTCTCGGCGGGCAGCCCTGCGCTGCCCACCTTCGTTAGCGAATCCGTGACCGTCTGAGTGGCCTCGACACTGCCCTTGGCACGGGTCGAACCTGCCGCGCTGTCCAGTGAACGCCTCGGTGTTCTGCGGCTGCAATTCCGAGCCGACAAGGAAGCATTGATCCGCCATTTCGAGGCCGCACGCCCAACAGCGCCCGCTGCCGCAAGATTGATCCGCGGCATCGCGAGACATGTGGATGAGACCCTCGTCGGCCTGTGGGCGCAATGCGGCATGCCCGCGGACGCGGCCTTGCTGGCGGTGGGTGGCTATGGACGCGGTGAGTTGTTCCCGCATTCCGACGTCGATGTGCTGGTGCTGCTGCCATCGACACCTCCTGGTGACGGCACCATGTCGTCGGGGCCACGACATGGGGTGGAAATCTTCATCACCGCCTGCTGGGACATCGGCCTCGAAATCGGCTCC
>CANHOE010000258.1 GCA_947462175.1 Burkholderiales bacterium
ACCCACTCGCTGTACTCCAACAAGGAAATCTTCCTCCGTGAGCTGATTTCCAATGCGTCCGACGCCTGCGACAAGCTGCGTTTCGAGGCGCTGAACCGACCTGAGTTGTACGAGGACGCGCCGAACCTCGACGTGCGCATCAGCTTCGATGCCGAGGCGAAGACATTGACCATCCGCGACAACGGCATCGGCCTCAGCGCCGACGAGGCGGTGGCCAACCTGGGCACGATTGCCAAGAGTGGTACCCGTGAATTCATGGCCAAGCTCGATGGCGACCAGAAAAAGGACGCGCAGCTGATCGGCCAATTTGGCGTCGGCTTCTACAGCGGCTTCATCGTGGCCGACCGCATCACCGTCGAGTCACGGCGCGCAGGCACGGCGCTCGGCGAGGGCGTGCGCTGGAGCTCCGAAGGCACCGGCGACTTCGAAATCGAAACCATCGAACGCCCCGAGCGCGGCACCGATGTGATCCTGCACCTGCGCGATGGCGAGGACGAGTTCCTCAGCGGCTGGAAGCTGAAATCGATCATCAGCAAGTACTCGGACCACGTCTCGCTGCCGATCCTGATGCGCAAGGAGGAGTGGGACGCCGAGGCTGCCAAGCAGGTCACGCGCGACGAATGGGTGCCGGTGAACAAGGCCGCCGCACTGTGGACCCGCAGCAAGAGCGATATCACCGAAGAGCAGTACAACGAGTTCTACAAGCAGATCAGCTACGACACCGAAGCACCGCTGGCCTACACCCACAACCGGGTCGAAGGCCGCAGCGACTACACGCAACTGCTGTACATCCCGGCGAAGGCGCCGTTCGATCTGTGGAACCGCGACAAGCGCGGTGGTGTGAAGCTGTACGTCAAGCGCGTCTTCATCATGGACGACGCCGAGGCGCTGATGCCGGTGTACCTGCGCTTCGTCAAGGGCGTCATCGACAGCGCTGATTTGCCGCTCAATGTCAGCCGCGAGTTGCTGCAGGAAAGCCGCGACGTGCGTGCGATCCGCGAGGGCTCAACCAAGCGTGTGATCAGCATGCTCGAGGCACTGGCCAACAGTGAAGACGAGGCCGAGCGCGCCAAGTACAAGGCGTTCTGGCGCGACTTCGGTCCGCTGCTGAAGGAAGGCGTCGGTGAGGATCACGCGAACGTCGAGCGGCTGTCGAAGCTGCTTCGCTTCGCATCGACGCACGCCGATGAGGATGTGTCCTTTGCCGATTACCTGGGTCGCATGAAGGAAGGCCAGGAATCGATCTATTACGTGACAGCCGACAGCCTCGCCGCGGCCAAGGGCAGCCCGCAGCTGGAGATCTACCGCAAGAAGGGCGTCGAGGTGCTGCTGCTGACCGACCGCGTCGACGAGTGGATGTTGAGCCACCTGCACGATGTGGAGGGCAAGCCGCTGCAAAGCGTGGCCAAGGGCGCGGTCGATCTGGGCGCGCTGCAGGACGAGGAAGAAAAGCGGCAGGCTGAACAGGCGGCCGATGCCTTCAAACCCGTGCTCGAGCGCTTGAAGTCTTCGTTGAAAGACCGTGCGAAGGATGTGCGGGTCACCACGCGCCTGGTGGATTCGCCAGCCTGTCTGGTGGTGGAAGACGGCGACATGAGCGGCCACCTGGCGAGGCTTCTGAAGCAATCGGGGCAAACCGGCTTGCCGTCGTCACTGCCCACGCTGGAGATCAACGTCCAGCACACCCTGGTCAGCTCGCTGGAGCAGAGCCCGCATTTCGACGATTTGGCCCAGATCCTGTTCGATCAGGCTGTCCTGGCTGAAGGCGGGCAGCTCGAGGACCCGGCTGGCTATGTCAAGCGCGTCAACCGTCTGTTGACGCCGGTCTGATACCAGGGCTCACGGCGCGGCAACTTGTTGTCTGAGTTGCTGCGCCAGTTGCTGCCAGTAACCGCTGGTACCGAACCACGGGAAGCTCGGCGGAAACGCCGGGTCGCTCCAGCGTTTGGCCAGCCAGGCGCTCTGGTGGACGATGCGCAGCGTGCGCAAGGGCTCGATCAGGGCGAGCTGGCGGTCGTCAAAGTCCATGAACTGCTCGTAGCCGGTGAGCAGTGAGCGAAGCTGCAGCTTGGCAGCGGCTTCGTCGCCCGGTAGCAGCATCCACAGGTCCTGGATGGCCGGGCCCATGAGGCAGTCGTCCAGGTCGACGAAGTGCGGGCCGGCATCGGTCCACAGCACATTGCCGATGTGGCAATCGCCGTGCAGGCGGATCGGGTTCAGATCGCCGACGCGGTCGAACGCGCGCTGCACCTCGGTCAAAGCCGCATTGACGGCATCGTGCCATTCGGGCTCCACCTCCGACGGGATGTTGCCGTGCGCGAGAAGCCAGTCGCGGCAATCCCAGCCGAACTCGGCCACCGTCAGGCTGCGACGGTACGCAAAGGGCTTGCGCGCTCCTACTGCATGCATGCGGCCGATGAAGCGGCCAATCCACTCCAGCGTCGCAGGCTGCTCGAGTTCCGGCGCACGGCCGGCCTTGCGCTGGCTCACTGCGAAACGGTAGGCGCCTCCTGCGATCGACACAGTGCCCAGCGTGGGCGGCGCGCCGCTCAGCGCGACCTGCAGCGGCGAATCTGGATCGACGTTCAGGATCAACGGCGCTGCGACCGGGATTTCCTCGGCGGCCAGCTCGGCCGAGAACGAATGTTCTTCGAGGATCTGCGCGTCGCTCCAGCGTTCGGGCCGGTAGAACTTGGTCACCACTGCCGTGCCGTCGATCAGGAAAACCTGGAAGACGCGGTTCTCGTAGGAGTTGAGCTGCAGAAATCGACCGTCGCTGCGCAGTCCGACGCCGTCGAGGGCGTCGAGCATCAGCTCGGGCGTCAGTCCAGCGAACGGGGTGGGTGAAGCGGCGACAACGGGAGGGACTTCGGGCACCCTTCGATCGTATTCGATCGATCAACGACCACTTGCAAGGCGCACGGGTGCACTCCGCCACCTTGCATCGGCCTCTTCGTCGCTCGGGACGGCGCTCTCGGTCTGGCTGCGCGAGCCTGCAACGGGTGGGGGGGGCAGTCGGGCAGATCTGGCTGTGACTCGTTGTCAGGTGCTGACGCCGACCTCTCATCGCTGGCGAAGAAGGAGTCCAGGAAAAGGTTCTGGTCGTGACGCGCTGCGGGTGGATCGGACGGGTGGGGGGCGGCCAGGCGGTCTACGGGTGCGACAGCAGTCTCCAGCGGTCGCACGACTGCTGCTGCAATCAATGATGCCGCTGAAAGCGACGGCGCGGGTGAGCCCAAGGCCTCACCGAGTGCGTCACTGACGGGCTCGCTGGCGGATGCCGCGGTGAGCGCATGCGCGCTGATGTCCTGTATCAGCGAGCGCAATTCCTCGATCGAGGGCAACTCATCGACAGCACAGTGAAGCCGCTGGATGCCGCACGCTTCCAGCACGGACTCCTTGATCCGGGTGCTGCGACGCGAGTGGTTGCGGGTGCTGTCGAGGTCGATCACCAGCACCACGTGGCCATTCGGGTTGCACACGGCAAACGTCACATGGGCCGCCCCGATCAACTCGTACCAGAACTTGACCTGGTCGGGCGTGGCCGGCTGGCACAAGCGCGCCAGAGGCAGCTTGGGCAGCACGATGTACTTCGGGAATGCCAATCGAAGCTGGTTGTAGACGCGCCGCTCGTTTGAATTGAGTACGCGCCGCGCAGCCAGTGTCCATTCCGTCGGCAGCGGTGGGAGGCGCCGGCGGGGTGGCGCCCATGCCCAGACCGCCAACCCGCCCAGCGCGGCGCCCAACAGCAGCGCAACAATCAGCATCGACAGGGCAGGGGCGGCGTTCACAAGGTAGGCATCCAGCGTTGATACAAAGGCGGGCGGGCCGATGCCCCGCCGGACGTCAGATGCTATCGCTGTCGCAGTCCAGAGTCGTGTCAACCGAACCGCAAGGCAGAGATCATTCAAAGCGGCCACCGTCGGGCGAGCCTGAACCCGCTCACCCGACCTGAGCCCGCTTCTGCTATGATGGAAGGCTAACCTGATTTTTCATGCCGTCAGGTGGTGCGGCTGGGTCGAGCGCAAAGAGTTGCCGGAGAGGCTGCCATTCCAGAAGCAGTTCCAACGCCAACTCAGGACGGCGGGCGTTTCGTCCGCTGATGTCCAAGGCAAGTTTCTCGTACAGGAATAACCATGAAAACCTTCAGCGCCAAACCGGCCGAAGTGACGCATGAGTGGTTTGTGATCGACGCGACCGACAAGGTCCTCGGCAGGGTGGCCAGTG